>DASVVD010000825.1:0-14439 GCA_036386715.1 Pseudoduganella sp. | reverse complement strand
CGACGGCCTGGCGCGCATGCGCCACGTCTTCGCCGGAAACCACGTTGCCGGCCGCCAGCGGCGCGCGGCGTGCCAGGTCGTCCTGCGCGGTTTTCAGCGCCACGCGGCGCTGCTGCACGGCCGCCTCGTATTGCGCCACGCCGGTGTAGCGCTCGCGCTGCTGGCGCACGGTGGCGCCCAGCCGCGCTTCGGCCTGCGCCAGCGCGATCTCGGCATCGGACGGATCGAGGCGCACGATCTCCGCGCCGGCCTGCACCAGTTGCGTCTCGTCACCATGGATCTCGATGACGCTGCCGGTCACCTGCGACGAGACGTTGACGAGGTTGCCGCCGACATAGGCATTGTCGGTCTCGATGCGTTTCGAGGCGACCAGCATGTACCAGGCGGCATACGCGGCGCCGGCCAGCACGAACGCTGCGGTGATGCCGGCCAGGACGACGCGGCGCCGGGATTTGTTCTGGATGGGTTGGGTGTCGTTGCTCATGGTTATACCTGGATTTACTGGATCTGTGTCTGTGTCGAAGTGGCGGCCGTGGCATGGGCGCCGGTATCCTGCCGGGCGGCCTGGTAGCCGCCGCCGAGCGCCTTGACCAAGGCGACGCGGGTCTGCAGCTGCGCGTCGGCCAGCTGCAGCGCCATGTCGCGCCGGCGCAGCGTGACCTGGCGTGCCTGCAACACGGCGGCGCGGTCGGCCAGGCCGCGGGCCTGGCGTGCCGCGGCGTTGGCGGCCAGTGCGTCGCTGGCCTGCACGACGGCGGCATGCGCCTGCACTTCCTTCGCGATGCCCTGCAGCGTGGCCGCTTCCCGCGCCACCTCGCCGACGGCATCGAGCACCGCCTTGTTGTAGTCGGCCAGCAGCGCGTCGCGCTCGCTGCGCGCGCCACCCAGCTGCGCGTTGAGTCGGCCGCTGTCGAACAGCGGCAGGTCGAGCGTGGTGCCGAGCAGCGGCGTGCGGCTGGACCAGCGCAGCAGCTTGCCCAGCGAGACCGCGTCCAGGCCGACCCCGCCGGCCAGGTTGATGTCCGGCCTGAACGCCGCTTCGGCGGCCGCCACGCGGCCCAGCTGTGCTTCCACGCGCCAGCGCGCCGCCTGCAGATCGGGCCGGCGCGCCAGCAGTTCCAGCCCGAGCTCGCGCGGCACGGCGCCCGCCGGCTGGGCAGGGAGGACGCGCGCGAGCTCGCCGAGTGCACCCGCGTCGCCGCCGATCAGGGCGCGCAGCACTTCGCGCTCGCGCGCGGCGTCGGTATCGAAGCGCTCCACTTCTTCCTGCAGGGTGGCCAGATCGAGCTCGGCGCCGCGCACCGCGTCGCTGCCGGCCAGGCCATGGGCCATGCGTGCGCTGTAGTCGTCAACCAGGTCGCGCTGCACGGCGAGCAGGGCGCGCGTGTTGTCCTGGCGCGCCCACAGCATCTGCAGGCGCAGGTAGCTTTGCACCACGCTTGCGGCGATCACCTGGGCGGCCTGCGCGCCTTCCGCCTCGCGGGCGTTCACTTCGCCGAGCGCCGCGGCGATCAGGTCGCGGTGCCGGCCCCACCAGTCGAAATCGTAGGCGGCCTTCAACTGCACCGAGGCGTCGTTATAGAAGGCGCCGCCGATCGGCGGCGGGAAAAAGCCGTTCGACGAATAGCGCTGGCGGTTGAGGCCCGCAGCCACGCCGGCCTGCGCGCCGGTGGCGGCGCGCTCCGCGTCGACGATGGCGCGGGCGCCGGCCACGCGGGCACTGGCCACGTCGAGCGTTGGATGGTCGCGCAGTGCGCGCGCCACCAGCTCGTTCAGCTGCGCGTCATGGTAATCGAACCACCATTGTTCGGCCGGCCAGGCGTTGGCCGGCAACACGATGGCGGCGGCATGCTGCGCGCGGGCGAAGTCGGGGCCGCGTACGCCGGACTGGTCCACAGGCACCTGGATGCAGCCGGAGAGCAGGGCGAGGGCCGCCGCTGCCAGAGAAATATGTCGTAAGTGTTTCAAGTGAGGTTGCAAGTGAGGTTGCAAGTGAGGTTGCAAGTGAGGTCGCACGGTGGGTTCGTTCGGGTTAGTCGAGGGCCGCATGGTCCACCTGGACCGGGCCGGAAGCCGGCCGGGGCGGCCGGATCAGCAGCAGCAGCGGGATCACGGCCACGGTCATCAGCATCATCAGCCAGTAGTCGTTGACATAGGCGATCATCGACGCCTGGCGGGAGATTTCGCCGTTGATCATCGCCGCGCCGGCCTCGCTGGCCATGCTGTACACGCCGGCGGGATCGGCCAGCGCCGGGTTGGTATTGGTGACATGGGTTGCCAGCGAGGCATGCACGGTCTGCGTGTTGCGGACCAACAGCGCCTGCACCAGCGCGATGCCGATGCTCGAGCCGATGTTGCGTACCAGGCTGTACAGTGCGGTGCCCTCGGCGCGCATCTCCGGCGTCAGCGTGGCGAAGGTGGCCGCCGACAGCGGCACGAACACGAGGCCCAGGCCGATGCCCTGGACGACGCCCGGCCAGACGATGTCGGACTGCGACAGCACCAGCGTGTAGCCCGTCATCTGCCACAGCGAGAATGCCGTGATCGCGAACCCGGCGGCCAGCAGCACGCGCAGGTCGACCTTGCCGGTCAGTCGGCCCACCACGAGCATGGCTGCCATCGTGCCCAGGCCGGACGGCGCGGTGACCAGTCCGGCCAGCGCGGCCGGGTAGCCCATCAGGCCCTGCAGCATGGTCGGCATCAGCGCCCGCGTGGCGAACAGCACCAGGCCGACGATGAAGATCAGCAGCAGGCCGGTCACGTAGTTGGCGTTCTTCAGCAGGCGGAAGTCGACGAACGACTGGCCGGCCGGCCGTGTCAGCGTGTGGCCGATGAAGTAGCAGAACGCCATCGCCATCAGTACCAGTTCGACCCAGGTTTCCGCCGAGGCGAACCAGTCGTTCTGTTCGCCGCGGTCGAGCAGCATCTGCAGGGCGCCGATGGCGATCGACAGCGTGACGAAGCCGAACATGTCGAAGCGGACACGCCGCGCCGCGGCGACGGCGGGGATATAGCGCCAGATGCCCCAGAACGCCATGGCGCCGATCGGCACGTTGATGAAGAAGACCCAGCGCCAGCTGTAGCTGTCGGTCAGCCAGCCGCCCAGGCTGGGGCCGAGGATCGGGCCGATCATCACGCCCATGCCCCAGACTGCCATGGCCGAGCCATGCTTTTCGCGCGGATTGATGTCGAGCAGCGTCGACTGGGACAGCGGTACCAGTGCCGCGCCGAAGACGCCCTGCAGCATGCGCGCAACGACGATCTCGGTCAGCGAGGCCGACAGGCCGCACAGCACCGAGGCGATCGTGAAGCCCGCCACCGAAAACAGGAACACCTTCTTGACGCCATACCGGTCGACCAGCCAGCCGTTGAGCGGCGTGGCGATCGCCGCCGCCACGATGAACGATGTGAGCACCCAGGTGATCTGGTCCTGCGACGCCGACAGCGCACCCTGCATGTGCGGCAGCGCCACGTTGGCGATGGTGCCGTCGAGCGCCTGGATGATGGTGGCCAGCATGATCGAGATCGTGATCATGGTCCGGTTCAGCGGCGGCGCCGCTGCCGGCACTGCCACATCGGCCATTCTGCTCACAGCGCGTCCTCCATGCGCCTGCGCAGCGTTTCCAGCAGCTCGGTGGCATTGGCCAGGGCCTGCGGGTCGAGCCCGTCGAGCATGCTGGCACGGATCGCGCCGCCTTCGCGATGCACCTCCTCGTAGACCTTGCTGCCGGCCGGTGTCAGCTCAACGAGCTTGACGCGGCGATCGGTGGGCGAGGGCACGCGTACCACCAGGCCATCGCGTTCGAGCCGGTCGAGCATGGCGACCATCGACGGGCCTTCCACGTCGACCAGCTTGGCCAGTGCCCGTTGCGAAAGCGGTTCCTCGGCCTTGGCGATCATGGCGATCGTCATCCAGCCGGACTGGCCGATGCCGAGATGCCTGAGACGCTTGTCGAGCAACTGGCGCCACGCCCGTGCCGAAAAATGCAGCGCTTTCGAAAAGCGTTCGTCTAGCCGGCTGGTTGGTAGATCACTCATGGTTAGGTATAAAGTGGATAGCTATCGAACTATTTTAGCGCAGGCAATAGTCAGAGTGCAATAGTCATGATTGCCGGGCCCTGCAGCGGGCAGCGTGGCAGGTATTGCCGCCCTCAGGCGTTGATCCAGAAGCGGTTGATATCGCCCAGCTGCCACTTGCCGGCTTCTTCCCTCGCCACGATATCGTCGCCCAGGCCGCGGATCGACAGGTCGACGTCTTCCGGCGCGATGTAGGTCATCGACCGGGCCGAGAAGAACACCTTGACGATGGGTTTCAGCAGCGACTTGCTGTTATCGATCACCACGCCGAGCCGGTTCGATTTCAGGCGCAGCAGCGTCCCCACGGGGTAGATACCCATGCACTTCACGAATGCCGCGAACAGTGCCGGATCGAACTGGCCATCCTTGGCCCATTCCGCCATGCGGCGCAGTGACTGCGCAGGGCACCAGCCCGACTTGTACGGGCGGTTGGAGGTGATCGCGTCGTAGACGTCGCAGATGGCGCCCATCCGCGCGTGCAGGCTGATCTGCTCGCCCTGCAGCCGATGCGGGTAACCCTTGCCGTCGTAGCGTTCGTGATGGTGCAGGCAAACGTCGCGCGCGATGTCCGGAACATCGGTCCACCCCTCCAGCGCTTCGCAGCCGGCCAGCGGATGGCGCTTCACCAGGTCGAACTCGTCGTCCGTCAGCTTGCCCGGCTTGTTCAGGATGGCCGACGGGATCGCAATCTTGCCCAGGTCGTGCAACAGTCCTGCCAGGCCGCAGTCGCGCACCACCTGGTCCGGCAAGCCCAGCCGGCGCCCGAGTGCAATCATCATCGCGCACACGGCCACCGAATGCAGGTAGGTATAGTCGTCTGCCTGTTTCAGGCGCACCAGGTTGATGAGCGCGCCTTCGTTACGCATCACGGAGGCGGCCACGTCATCGACCAGTGGCAGAGCGGTTGAAGCATCGGCCAGGTGGCCCATGCGCGCTTCATTGAACATCGTCATCACGGCGCCTTTCGCCCGCGAAATGACTTGCGCCGCGCGACGCAGTTCGTCGCGGGTCGATGTCCGTTCAACCTGTGCAAAGCCGAATGGCGGCGGCGATCCCGGCGTTACCGGGGTGGGCGGCTTGTCCTCTGCGATCGGCGGTTCCGCCAGGTCGATACCGCGCCCGGTATCGATCCACACTTCGGCCGCACCGCTGGCATGCAGCGTGGCAAGGGCATCCGCCGTGTCCACCAGGAAGGAATTTTGCCAGAAAGGCGAGTCCAGCCACGATACGTCCAGTTTGTGGATGTACATGCCCTTGCGGATCTGGGACAACGAAATTTTCTTCAGCATATCTGTTGTCGCATTATCGGGGCGATTGGCTCGGCATCAGGAAAGGGTGCCGGGGCTACCGGGGATCCTGAGCCCAGATCCATATCGAACGCGCCTGCTTGGCCCTGGCCAATCGCGTGAATTGCCATGATGTACTGAGAATTTCTATTGGTCAATAAATCCCGGTGATTGGCAAGCCCCATGTGGCTTATTTGCCAGTCTGGACGCCAGATGGCGCACTGGCGCAAGCGCCAGGTTCAATGCCGGATTCAGGGCCTGCTGGCACCCCTCACTTCGGTCGACTGGTCGACCGTGTTGACCCACTGCGTGCCGACGCGCTGCCAGATCCGCACATAGCGGCTCTTGTAGCGCCGGGCCGGGGCAGGTGTGCCGCGCTCGGTGACCTGCAGGCCGCGAACAATGGCAAAGTCCCCAAAGACCTCGATTTCGCTTTCTTCGACGCGAAAGCCGAGCAGGGCGAACTCGCCGCGTTCGAGCGCCTGCAGGAAGTCGGCCTTGCTGCGCACCCGTCCATTGTTCTCCACGTGGTAGTAGTTGGCGCCGAGAAGGTAGCGCAATGACCTCACGTCCCTGCGCATGATCGCGTCGGTACGGTTTCGTTCGGCGCGCAGCAGGTCGGCGGCGTCGGGTTCGGCGCCGCGCTGCACCGGGCGGCCAGGCGTCTGCGCACCCGCTCCGCGGCCAACCGTTGCCAACAAGGCAAGCGCGGCAATCGATGTCCGTCGTTTCATCGCACGAGTTCCTCTCAGTAAGAAATGATAGTCCTGGAATGCAGGATTGCAAGCGCAGCAGGGGTTGCCGCCAGCAGCAGGGGCGTCCGGGGCGGCGGTTTCATGGATACCACCTATTAATGAATTCCATTTGCCGCCAGGCGTGGCGAGGAGTAGTCTGGAATCGGAAGCAGTATATCGATGCGGGCAACACCGCACTTTCCGGAGACAGCCATGATCATCACCAAATTGCTCGTTTGCGCCGGTCTCGGCGCCGCGTTTTCCGCCGGCGTCGTCATCTTTCCGTCCGAACCGCAGGACAAGGCGCCGAAGCCGGTGGAATTCCAGCGCCCCGCGGTCGACCTGGACAGGGTCGCGATTGCATTGAGTAAATAGCGTAGGGGAGTGGCGCTAGCTCGATGGTGCGCCTGGCGGGGGGCTTGAACCTGAGCTGGCCGAGGCCGGCATTGGTGCGCCCTCCTTGAGCGTCTTTATCTGCTCCATCGCCGTCAGTCCGTGGAAGCTGATTTTCACTGCCTCGTAGTGCAGCCCTAAGCGCTGTACGATTGCCGGCATGCCGGCTGCCCGTCGACCGGTCCGGCACCAGGCCATTGCTGGCCAGGCGGTTTGCCTGGCGCACAGGGCTCTCCGCGATCGCTGTCCTGTAATCCCCCAATCAAGCCGGCCCCGCCAATTCCAGGTATCCATGCAATGCATACCCCATCCGGAGGATGGCCGTTGACACGAAAAAACCGGCGCCTTAATATAATTAGAATTCGGATTATGATTAGAGCATCCGTCTTCGTTCAACACCACACAAGGAACCGCCATGCGCTTCTCCGTCTTCCTCAACGCGCGCACCATGACTGCCGACGCCGACAGGCAGCTGATCACCGACCTGGAGCAGCATGCGCTGCTGGCGGGAAAACTGGGATTCGATGCCATCTTCCTGCCGGACCACCATTTCAACGGCTACATGGCGGTGGCCAGCGACAGCTACATGTTCGCCTCGTACCTGGCGGCGAAGCTGCCGGACATGCATTTCGGCTTTTCCGTCACGTCGGTACCGCTGCACCACCCGGTGCGTTTCGTCGAGCGCATCAACATCCTCGACCATCTCACGCAAGGCAAGCTGCTGGTCGGCATCGGCTCGGGCACCACGCCGGAGGAAATGATCGGCTTCGGTGTCAACTACCAGGACGCCGGCCGCATCGCCGACGAGAACCTGCGGGCCGCCGAGGCGCTGTGGAACAAGAAGATCGACGACGCGCCGGTCGAACTCGACGGTTTCCACAAGGGTCGCGTGCTGCAGCGCATCGCGCCGGCACCGTATGGCCGGGAGCATGCGCGGCTGATGCCGGTGGCGCTGAAGGAATCGAGCACCGCGCGCGCCGCCGTCAACGGCTGGCCGGCCTTCATCCCCGCGTTCACGCCGCCGAAGATCGGCGGCACCGATCCACTCAGCCACGTGAAAAAATACTTCGGCAGCTACCACGAACAGCTGCTGGCCGCCGGCCACCCGGCGCAAACCGTGGCCGACGCGCTGTCGTGGACCACCCACAGCTACCAGTGCGTGCACCTGGCGCCGACCGACGAGCAGGCGCACAGCGAAGTGCTGGAAATCCTCACGGCTTACCAGGAAGCCATCGACCGCGAAAACGCCTTCAACGCCAAGGCCGAAGCGGACGATGCCAACAGGAAGACCGACCGCACCGGCCACGCGCTCACGGAAGACTGGATGGCCACCTGGTGCCTTTACGGCAGCCCGGAAACGGTGATCCGAAAGCTGCGCGCCTACCAGGAGGTTGGCATCGGCAACATCCTGTGCGGCACGGTCACCGGCCCGCTGACCGGGCAGCGCATGGCCTACGCCAGCCAGACCCTGCACCTGCTGGCCGAACACGTGCTGCCGGCTTTCAGGTAAACGCGCGCCGACACGGAGGAGACAACCATGACGAGAGAACTGAACGTGGCCGAGATGGCGGCGCTGACCGCCGGCGCCACCATGTGGACCACGCAGGCGATACCGGAAGCCGGCATCGCTTCGCTGTCGATGGCGGACGGGCCGATGGGCGTGGCCGGCGCGCGCATCGACGAACGCGACGTTTCACTGCTGACGCCGTCGCCGCTGGCGCTGGGCGCGTGCTGGGATCCGGCGCTGGTGCAAAGGGTGGGGCGCCTGGTGGGGGGCGAGGCGGTGCGCCGCGGTGTCGACCTGATGCTGGCACCGAACCTGAACCTGGCGCGCAGCCCGCTGGCGGGCCGCGCCTTCGAATATTTTTCCGAGGATCCGCTGCTGTGCGGCACGCTGGGCGCCGCCTGGGTGCAGGGCTGCCAGGCGGCAGGCACCGGCGCGGTGGCCAAGCACCTGGTCTGCAACGACAGCGAGACGGCGCGCGACCGCATGAACGCCGTGGTCGACGAGCGCACGCTGCGCGAAGTCTACCTGCTGCCGTTCGAAATGGCCGCGCAGGCCGGGTGCGCCGGCATGCTGACCGCCTACAACCGGATCAACGGGCAATGGTGCGCGGAGGCCGGGCCGGTGGTGCGCGATATCGTCAAGGACGAATGGCGCTTCCCCGGCGTGTTCATGAGCGACTGGTTCGGCACCCACTCGACGGTGGGCTCGCTGGCCGGCGGGCTGGACCTGGAAATGCCGGGGCCGGCGCGCTTCCTGGGCGCGCGCAGCGCCGGCGCGGTGGCGGAAGGGCAGGTGCCGCTGGCGCGCCTGGCCGATGCGGCCCAGCGCGTCGCCACGGCCGCGCGCCGCTTCGGCGCGGCCAAGGGGGCACCGCTGGACGACGTCGCGGCAACCGAGTTGCTGGTCGAAGCGGCGGCCGGCGGCTTCACGCTGGTGCGCAACGAAGGCGGCTTCCTGCCGCTCGACCCGGCACTGTCGCGGCGCATCGCCGTGATCGGCCCGAATGCCGGCGCGCCGTGCTTCCAGGGCGGCACCTTTGCCAGGATCGCCGTCAGGCCCGATGCCGTGCTGCCGATCGACGCGCTGCGCGCGCGCTTCGGCGGCGCCATCGCCAGCCATGCGCCCGGCGTCGATCCGCAGCCCAGGCTGCCGCGCATGCCGGTGCGGCCGTCGCGCACGCTGGGCGATGGCTGCCAGCGGGGCATGACTGTCGATTACTTCGATAACGCCGACCTGGCCGGCCAGCCGGTGCTGAGCGAGACGCGCGATACCAATTCGCTGACATGGTTCCATGGCGTGCATGCGGCGGGAGCGTTGCAGGTCGATGCCGGCACCCGCGCCAGCGGGCTGTTCACCGCCACCGAAAGCGGCGAGCACGTCTTCTACGTCGGCGGCACCGGCGCGCTGCGCCTGCTGGTCGACGGCGAGGAACGCTTCCGCCGCGACGGGCAGCTGGCGCCGGGGGACGTGATGGGCCGCCTGAAAAGCGGCGATGCTGACAGCGTGGCCATCGGCCTGGAGGCGGGCCGCACGGTGCAGGTGGTCATCGAGCTGCGCTACACGCCGGCTCGCTGCCAGGGCTTGTGGTATGGCGTGCGCACGCCCGGCACGGCCGAAGCGATGCTGGCCGCCGCCGTGCAGGCCGCACGGGAAGCCGATGCCGTGATCCTGGTGGTCGGCGAAACGTCCGACGCCAGCGTCGAGAGCCGCGACCGCACCGACACGTACCTGGCGGCCGACCAGGTCGCGCTGATCGAACAGGTCTGCGCCGCCAACCCGGCCACGGTCGTCGTCACCAACGTCGGCCATGCGTTCGACACGCGCTGGGAAGGGCAGGCCAGGGCGGTGCTGCACTGCTGGTACCCGGGCCAGGAATTCGGCACCGCGCTGGCCCAGGTGCTGGCCGGCGACCGCGAACCGGGCGGGCGCATGCCCATCACCATTGCCCGCGAGGATGCCGACTACCCGGCGCTGTCGCTGCGGCCCGATGCGCAGGGCGACCTGCACTACGGCGATGGCGTGCGCTTCGGCTACCGCGGGCTGGCGGCGCGCGGCATCGCCCCGCGCCAGCCGTTCGGCGGCGGCCAGGGCTATGCCACCTTCCACCTGCGCGATGCCCGCGTGCGCCCGGCCGCGGACGGCTGCGAGCTGACCGTCACGCTGCGCAATACCAGCACCCGCGCCGGCGCCGAAGTGGTGCAGGTGTACCGCAGCGTACCCGAGCTGACGCTGGTCGGCTACGCCAGGGCGTGGCTGGAGGCCGGCGCGGCGACGAATGTCGTCATCGCCATCCCGCTGCGGCGCCTGCAGGTCTGGCGCGGCGGCTGGCGCACGCTGGAAGGACCTGTCCACCTGCAGGTCGGCCATTCCAGCGCCGATCTGCCGCTGTCGGTATCCATCACCATCGAAGGAGACAAAGCATGAACCACTACACCAATACCGCCCGCGCCCATGGCCGCGCCCCGTTCATCGTCGGCATCGGCGGCACCACCCGCCCCGGGTCGAGCACGGAAAGCGCGCTGCGCGCCACCCTGCAGCATGCCAAGGAACTGGGCGCCGAGACGCGGCTGTTCGGCGGCGAGGCGCTGGCCTCGCTGGCCGCCTATTCGCCCGAACAGGGCGAGCGCACCGACGGGCAACTGGCGCTGGTCGACGCGGTGCGCCGTGCCGATGCGGTGATCCTGGCATCGCCGGGCTACCACGGCGGCGTGTCGGGCCTGGTGAAGAACGCCATCGACCTGCTGGAAGACCTGCGCGCCGACGAGCGCGTGTACCTGGACGGCATGCCGGTCGGTTGCATCGTCACCGCGGCCGGCTGGCAGGGCTGCAACACCACGCTGGCGGCGATGCGCTCGATCGTGCATGCGCTGCGCGGCTGGCCCACGCCGCTCGGCGTCACGCTCAACACCGCCGGCGTGCGCCTGTTCAACGGCGACGGCCAGTGCCTGGACGCGCAGGTGAGCGGCAGCCTGCGCACGCTGGCCGCCCAGGTGGTGGGCGTGCGCGCGCCATCTCCCGCGGCCTGACAGGCGCAATCCCGACGGAAAGGCTCGACATGACCATCAATAAAATGCATTTCGAAAGAAAGCCCGGGGCCGGCGGCACGTCGCGCCGCGACGTGCTGGCCGCGCTGCTGGCCGGCGCCGCGCTGGCGACCACCTGGACCAATGCCGCGGCCGGCGCGGCGCTGAAGGCGGCAGGCGCCATCACTCCGGCCAGGCCCGGCCTGGATGCCGCCGAGATGGCGATCCTGTCGACCGCCGCGCAGGTGATCCTCCCCGCCACCGACACCCCCGGCGCCCGCGAAGCCGGCGTGCCGCAATTCGTCGGTGCGCTCGTGGCGCACTGGATGACGGACGACGAGGCCGCCTTGTTCCGCAGCGGCCTGGCCGGGCTCGACGACAGCGCGCGGCAGCGCTGGCAGCGCGGCTTCGCCGGCTGCACGCAGGAGCAGGGCGCCGAACTGATTCAGGCACTGCGCGCCGCCAGCCCGTATGGCGGCCGCACGTTCTCGCTGGCCGACCGCATCCTCGACCCCAAGGCGCCGTTCTACCTGCGCCTGCGCGACCTGGTGGTGCTGGGCTACTTCACTTCCGAGGCGGGCAGTAACCGGGAACTGCGCTACCTGCCGGTGCCCGGCAGGTTCGAGCCGGACGTCGCTTTCAAGGCCTGGCCGTACCAGGTCGTCATCTGAGGATCATCATGAGCAGCGACAAACGTAACGACAAAAACAAGGCCGCCCAGTTCGATGCCATCGTCATCGGTTCCGGCATCACCGGCGGCTGGGCGGCCAAGGAACTGACCGAAAAAGGCCTGAAGGTCCTGGTGCTGGAACGCGGCGTGAAGGTCGAGCACCAGACTGGCTATATCCACGAGTTCACGCCGCCATGGCAGGCGCCCGATGGCGGCTTGCCGGAACGCGAGCTGCATGCGCGCGACTACGAAATCCAGAGCAAGATCGAACGCGGCGCCTTCAGCTGGGCCAACCGCCACTACTGGATCAACGACCGGGAAAACCCGTACGAGCAGGTGAAGCCGTTCCGCTGGCACCGCACCAACGTGCTGGGCGGCCGTTCGCTGACCTGGGGCCGGCAATCCTACCGCTGGGGCAACGACGACTTCCTGGCCAATGCGCGCGACGGCCACGGCAACGACTGGCCGATCCGCTATGCCGACTTGGCGCCGTGGTACAGCCATGTGGAAAAGTTCATCGGCGTAAGCGGCCAGCCGGAAGGGCTCGAGCATTTCCCCGACGGCGACTACCTGCCGCCGATGGCGATGACCGTGGTGGAGCGCGCGCTGAAGGAACGCATCGAGGCGAAATGGCAGGATCGCCGCGTGACCATCGGCCGGGTGGCAAATCTCACCGAGGCGCACAACGGCCGCGGCCAGTGCCAGAACCGCAACATCTGCAACCGCGGCTGCTCGTTCGGTGCCTATTTCAGCTCGCTCAGCTCGACGCTGCCGGCCGCGCAGCAGACCGGCCGGCTGACGGTGCGCACCGACAGCGTGGTGGAATCGATCGATGTCGACCCGCGCACCAAACGGGCCACCGGGGTGCGCGTGATCGATGCGAAGAGCGGTGCCAGGCACACGTTCAAGGCGAGGGTGATCTTCCTTTGCGCGTCCACCTACGGCACGCTGCAGGTGCTGCTGCAGTCGCGCAGCGCGGCGCACCCGAACGGCATCGGCAACCACAGCGACGTGCTGGGGCGCTACCTGGTCGACCACAACGGCGTGGCGGCGTTCGGCGAAATCAGCGGATTCGAGGACCGCAACTACAAGGGGCGCCGTGCCACCGGCATCCTGATCCCGCGCTTTCGCAACCTCGGCAGGCAGGACGAGGATGCCGACTTCACGCGCGGCTACGGCTTCCAGGGCGGCGCCATGCGCGACGACTGGACCAACACCGCCGCGCTGACCGACGATTTCGGCGCCGGCATGAAACACAATATCGCCCGCCCCGGCAAGTGGGTGGCCTTCCTGGGCGCATTCGGCGAGCAGCTGCCGCAGGCGCACAACCGCGTGACCCTCAACGACCGCAAGCCGGGCAACTACGGGCTGCCGCAGCTGAGCTTCGACGTGGCCTACGGCGAGAACGAACGCAGGATGGCGCTGGACGCCGGCAGGCAGGCCGAGCAGATGCTGAAGGCGGCGGGCGCCGCGCGCGTGCAGCTGGCGCCGGTGCGCAGCATTCCCGGCACCTCGATCCACGAGATGGGCGGCGCGCGCATGGGCCACGACCCGGCCGAGTCGGTGCTGAACGCGCACAACCAGGTGCATGGGGTGGACAACCTGTTCGTCACCGACGGGGCGGCCATGGCTTCCGCGGGCACCGTGAATCCGTCGCTGACGTACATGGCCCTGACGGCGCGCGCGGTGGACTTCGCGGTGGCGCAGCTCAGGGCCGGCCGCATCTGACGCAGCAGGACACCATGCCGCCAGCCGCCGCCCCTATCCGCTTGCCCAGGCAGGGCCGCAGTCGCGAGTCGTTCGAACGGATCATCGAGGCCACCGTCGACCTGCTGCGCGAACGTGCGTACGACCAGGTCACGCTGGCCGACATCTGCCGGCGTTCCGGCGTGTCCACCGGCTCGCTCTACGGCCGGGTCGGCGGCAAGGATGCGTTGCTGCAGGTGGTGCAGGTGCGCTTCCTGGAGCGCCTGGGGGCGCAGTTCGACGGCGAAGCGGCGCGCATCGCCGCCTGCAACTGCGGGCTCGCCCAGGTAGTGCCGGCCGTGGTCGCCGGCCTGGGAAACCTGCTGCGGGAAAACGCCGGCGTGCTGCGCGCGTTCATGCTGCGCGCCGGGGTCGACCCCGTGATCGGCGCGGCGGGCAAGCGGTCGGCGCTGGAAAACCATCTCCGCTTCGCCCGGCTGCTGCAGTCCTGCCGCGACGAGATCCGCCATCCCTGTCCGGCGCGTGCGGTCGATACCGGCCTGCTGCTCATCTATGCCACGCAGGCCAGGTTCCTGGGCCTGGACAGCAGCGGCCGCCTCGACGAAGCCGGCAGCTGGAGCCAGTTGCTGGACGACCTGTCCGACATGATGCTGGCCTTCCTGCTGTTCGTGCCGCGGCGCTGAAGCTGGCGCGCCGGCCGGGCCCGCCTGATGCGACGTGCCCCGATCGCCAACGAGTGCTGACGCGCGCAGCACAATTGCAACGCCGGATGGCGGCAAGTGCGAATCCGGGTACATGAATGTTGCCTTGGGGTATTTATGCTGCTATCGTTTCCCCTTGCCTGCGATAGCCCAAGAACAGCTATTCCACGCGGATGCGATGGTCGCCTCCGACGCACCATGGCATTCTTCACGAACCCGCTCGCTGCCGCGACCCATCGTTCGTCCTACAACTGCATACTCCGCTGTTCCCGCAGGACAGCATGACGACACGAATGCAATGCACGAGATCGATATTCCCATCCTGAGCGCTGTCTGGTCCA
>DASVVD010000824.1:0-3670 GCA_036386715.1 Pseudoduganella sp. | reverse complement strand
ATTACACCAGGGTGATCGAAGACGTGCTGGCGGGGCGCTGGAAGCCGGGCCACACGGTCGGCGGGCTGCGCGAGGGCATGATCCGGATGGCGCCGCTGAATGCCTCGGTGCCGGCCGAGGTGCGCGAGAAACTCGCCAGCGTCGAGAAGGATATCGTCGAGGGCCGGCTGCATCCTTTCACCGGACCGATCTTCGACCAGGCCGGCAAGCAGCAGGTGGCCGCCGGCCAGGTGCTGGGCGGCGCGGAGCTGAACAAGATGAATTTCCTCGTCAACGGCGTCGATGGCACGCCACCCAAATAAGGGCGCGACATGAGCAAGCAGATTCTGATCAAGGATGCGCACAGCATCCTCACCGGCGCGCGCGGTCCCGCTGCGCGCAGCACGGCCAGCGACATCCGTATCGCCGACGGCATCATCACCGAGCTGGGTAACGGATTGCTGCCGCAACCCGGCGAGCGGGTGCTGAACGCGCGCGACTGCGTGATCTATCCGGGCTGGGTCAACACGCACCATCACCTGTTCCAGTCGTTGCTCAAGGGCGTGCCGGCCGGGATCAACCTGACGTTGAGCCCCTGGCTGCAGGCCGTGCCGTTCATCTACCGGCGCGCATTCGACGAGGACCGCCTGCGGCTGGCCGCGCGCATCGGCATCATCGAGCTGATGCTGTCCGGCTGCACCACGATCGCCGACCACCACTACATCTATCACCCCGGGATGGGCTACGACGCCTCCGCGGCGCTGTTCGACGAAGCGGACAAGCTGGGCGTGCGCTTCATGCTGCAGCGCGGCGGCGGCACCGTCACCCGCAAGCTCGAAGCCGATGCCGCGACATACGTGCCGCCCGAAACGCTGGACGGCATGCTGGCCGACGTCGAGCGCATCGCCGGTCGCTACCACCAGCGCGGCCCGCGCGCGCGCACCCGCGTCGCCATGGCGCCGACCACCGCGACCGTCTCCGTGCCACGCGGCGAGCTGCGGGAAATCGCCCGCGCCGCACGCCGGATGGACGTGCCGCTGCACACGCACATGTCGGAAACGGTGAGCTTCATGGAGCATTGCAGCGCCGAATTCGGCTGCCTGCCGATCGAATTCCTGGCCGAACACGAGTGGCTGGGGCCGGACGTGTCGCTGGCCCACCTGACGCACCTGACCGACGGCGAACTGCGCCTGCTGGCGCAATCGGGGACCGGCATGGCGCACTGCCCGCAAAGCAATGCGCGCCTGGCGGACGGCGTGGCGCGCGCGCCGGAACTGCACCGGCTGGGCGGCGCGGTGTCGATCGGCGTCGATGGCGCCGCCTCCAACGAGGCGGCGGACATGCTCAGCGAAGTGCATTTCTGCTGGCTGATGCACCGCGCCCACGCCGGTGCCGCGACGCGGCCCAGGCCAGCCGGCGAGGGCGAGGCGGGCGCGGACAGCGTCTCGGTGGAACAGGTGGTGAACTGGGCCAGCGAGGGCGGGGCGCGCGTGCTGGGCTTCGACGGCGTCGGCACGCTGGCCGTGGGCATGGCGGCGGACCTGGCCGTGTACGACCTCGACGCGCCGCGTTATTTCGGCCTGCACGACATGGCGATCGGCCCCGTGGTGGCGGCGGGCCGGCCGCGCCTGAAGTGGCTGCTGGGCGGCGGCCGCGTGCTGGTCGAGGACGACGCGATCCCCGGCCTCGACATGGCGGCGCTGCGCGCCGGGGCCAGCGCGGAGGTGTTGCGGCTGGTCGACGAAGTGTAGGGCAGAAACTGCAGGAAGCACGTTGACAGCGTGCCTGGAATAACGGTATAAATAGTTTAGTAGTGGGTATAAGCGTTCAACCGGATTCACGTGGCGGCCAGGTATCGGCGCGGCGGTCCGGCGGGAGATTGCTCACTGGCGGAGGACCGTCAGTGACCATGCATCCCCGGTCAACGCATCCCTGACAGTCCTCCAGAGCAGCGAGGCGCACCGGCAAGTGCGCATCCCAACCTGAAGTACTGCAAGGAGAGTCCCATGATTATCGACACCAGCTGTTATCCGACCGACCTGGTCGACCTGGCCTGGCGGCATGACGGCGAGCCGTTCACCGGCGAGCGCCTGATCCGCATGATGGACGGCCCGTACATGGTGAACGGCAAGCCGCGCCGCATCGACAAGGCCTTCATCCAGCCGCCGCAAGGCAATACCATCTACACCTACACGGATGGCGAGAAGTCCGGCACGGAATCCATCGACGCCTACATGGCCTACACGCTGGAGATGGTGCGCAAGTATCCCGACCGCCTGATCGGCTGCTTCGTCTACAACCCGCGCTGCGGCGTGCAGAACGGCGTCGGCGCGATCGAGCGCTACGTGCGCGAGTACGGCTTCAGGATGGTGCAGTTCCAGGCCAACATGCATGCCTACCGGCCCGACCGCGCGCTCGACTGGCTGCGCCCGGCGCTGGAGAAGTGCGCCGAGCTGGGCGTGCTGGTCAAGCTGCACACCGGCGACGGCCCGTACAGCATTCCCACCGAATGGGTGCCGATGATCAAGGAGTTCCCGACCGTGAACTTCATCATGGCGCACTTCGGCGTGCAGACCGGCGGCGTGTACTGCTTCGAGCCTTTCCAGCTGGCGATGGACCTGCCGAACGTGTTCTGCGAATCGGCCTGGTGCCTGCAGTCGCGCATCGTCGAATTCGCCAAGGTGCTGCCGAAGCACAAGATCCTGTACGGCTCCGACACGCCGCCGAACGAACCGGGCATGTGGCTGCGCCTGCTCGAAGTGCTGTGCTTCGAGCCGCCGCAGGGCCTGAACCTGGACGAGGAGACGCTGGAAGACTACCTGGGCAACAACCTCGCCCGCATGGTCGGCATCGAGCCCAGCCCGCCGCCGCGCACCGTCGCCGAAGCCGAGGCCCGTCTCGGCACGTACCGCACCAACGACCGCTGAGCGGCCACCACTTCCGGAGTCCACATGATTATCGATACCCACCTGCACCCAACCAACCTGGTCGACGAAGCGTGGCGCCATACGGGCGAACCCTTCACCGGCGAACGCCTGCTGAAGATGATGGATGGTCCCTACATCATCAACGGCAAGCCGCGCCGGATCGACATGGGCTTCATCCAGCCGCCGCCGGGCAATACCGGCTATCGCGACGGCAACCGCCGCGGGCGCGACGGCATCCGCGACTACATGGCCTACATCGCGGAGCTGTGCCACACCTACCCGGACCGGTTCATCGGCAACTTCACGTTCAACCCGCGCTGGGGCCCCGAGGAAGGTGCGCTCGAGCTGGAATACCACGTCAAGGAATACGGCTTCAAGATGCTCAAGCTGCATGCCAACATGCATGGCTACCGGCCCGACCGCGCGCTGGACTGGCTGCGCCCCGCCATGAAGATGTGTGCCAAGCACAACGTGGTGGTGCTGATCCATACCGGCGACGGCCCGTACACGATTCCGACGATGTTCTACCCGATCATCCGCGAATTCCCGATGGTGAACTTCATCATCGGCCACTTCGGCATCCAGACGGGCGGCAACTACTCGTTCGAAGCGTTCTGGATGGCGATGGACACGCCCAACGTGGTGTGCGAATCCGGCTGGTGCTTCCAGTCGCGCATCGTGGAGTTCGCCAAGCAGCTGCCGCGCAACAAGATCGTGTTCGGTACCGATTCGCCGCCGAACGAGCCGGGCATGTGGCTGCGCGA
>DASVVD010000823.1:0-15449 GCA_036386715.1 Pseudoduganella sp. | reverse complement strand
CCATCAGTTGTCAAATATATGATTTAATGCTCTGTGATTCACACAAGCTCTCAGTGAGCACTATCCGCTTTCGCACAATGAATATCGAACTCCGCCAGCTGCGCTACTTCGTCACCGTGGCCGAGGAACTGCACTTCGGCCGCGCGGCAAAGCGCCTGCACATGACACAGCCGCCGCTGTCGCAAACCATTCTCGCGCTGGAAGACCTGCTCGATACCAGCCTGTTCGACCGCAACCGCCGCGGCGTGGCACTGACCGCGGCCGGCGAGGCCCTGCTGCCGGAGGCGCGCCGCCTGCTGGCCCAGGCGGGCGAACTGCCGGGCCTCGTGAAGCGGGCGGCAACCGGCGCCACGGGCAAGCTGGTGCTGGCCTTCGTCTCCTCCGCCGACTACAGTGTGCTGCCGCCTTCGCTGCGCGCGTATCGCGCCGCGTTCCCGCAGGTGCAGATCACGCTGCTGGAAGCCACCTCCGACCTGCAGCTCGAAGAGCTGCTGCACGGCCGTGTCGACGCGGGCCTGCTGATCCCGCCGCTGCCCGAAAAGGCCCGGGCCGAGCTGGATTACCTGCCGGTGCTGAACGAGCCATTGATCCTGGCGTCGCCGGCCAACCTGCCGGAACTGCAGGGCAAGCATGAAGCCAACCTGCGCGCGCTGCCGCCGCTGCCGCTGATCATCTTCCCGCGGGTGATCTCGCCCGGCCTGTACGACGCGATCCTGGCCGTGTTCCGCGCCGCGCGCATCACGCCCGTGATCGGCCAGGAAGCGATCCAGATGCAGACCATCGTGAGCCTGGTGTCGGCGGGCATGGGTATCGCACTTGTGCCACAATCGGTCTCCAACCTGCGCCGGCCGGGGGTAGAATACCGGCCGCTGGCACAGGCCACCCCGCTGGTCGAGACGGGCCTGGCCTGGCGCCGCGACAATACATCGCCCGTCCTCAAGGGCTTTCTTGACCTGATGAGAAAGAGACTCTGAATGCTGATTCACCCGATGCCCGACCCTGTTGCCATTCACATCGGCCCCGTCGCGATCCACTGGTATGGCCTGATGTACGTGCTGGCGTTCGCGCTGTTCATCGCGCTGGGCCGCGTGCGCATCCGGCAGCCGCACATCGCCGCCCTGGGCTGGAAGAACCAGGACCTGGACGACATGCTGTTCTACGGCATGCTGGGCGTGGTGATCGGCGGCCGGCTCGGCGAGGTGCTGTTCTATCGCCCCGGCTACTTCTTCGCCAATCCGCTGGAAATCTTCGCCGTCTGGCATGGCGGCATGAGCTTCCACGGCGGCTTCATCGGCGTGCTGGTGGCGATGTGGTTCTGGTCACGCAAGGCCGGGCGCAACCTGCTCGACGTGTATGACTTCATCGCGCCGATGGTGCCGCTCGGGTATGCGGCGGGCCGCCTTGGCAACTTCATCAACGCGGAGTTGCCGGGCCGCCCGGTGCTTGATCCGAACCTGCCGTGGGCGATGATCTGGCCGAACGTGGATGCACTGCCGCGCCACCCTTCGCCGATCTACCAGATGCTGGTCGACGGCATCCTCGTGTTCATCATCCTGTGGATGTTCGCGCGCCATGCCCGCCCGCGGCTCGCGGTGGGCGCGATGTACACGCTGCTGTATGGCTGCGCGCGCTTCTTTACCGAATATTTCCGCACGCCCGACTGGGAAACCACCGTGCTGGGCCTGCCGATCACGTCGGGTCAGGTGCTGTCGCTGCCGATGATCGTGGCGGCCATCGCCATGCTGGTCTGGTCGTACCGCCGCAATACCTACGGCGCGGCACCGGCCACCGCCGGAGGGCGCACCGCGTAAATCGCGGCACCGGTGGAACTTGGCTGGAGTTGGCGCCGGCTGCCGATGCTAGACTGCGGTGCATATTGCAATCACTGCAATATGCACGTGCGCGCCTGCGCACGATCCAGTCACCTCGATAGGAACCGACATGATCAAGCAAATCGCCTGTTCACTCGCACTACCCCTGTTGACCTCACTACCGTTGTATTCCTTTGCCGCACCCGTCACAGTCGCCACGCAAACCAATGGAATCAGCGAGTATCGGGACCCCGTCGTCCTCAGCACGCTGGGCATGACCAACTTCGATGACGGCTCGCTGCCTTACGAGATGAAGCTGCAATCGAACTTCGACACCGATGTCAATTTCAGCACTTGGCTCGGCAACCAACTGTGGGTATCCGATGTCGATCTTTCCGTGACGCTCCGGCTGGGCGCCGAAACGTTCGAGCAGCATGGCAAGGGCGCGGTGATATTGTCTTCGACACCGGGAGGCTATACGCAACAGGTATTCTTCTCCACACGCATCAATTCCATGTCCGTATATTTCGAGAACGGCTTGACCGCCGATCAGGGCGAGGCAGGCGGCGATCCACTGGCCCCGCGCGACCTGAATGCGACCGGCAGCGGCGCCGGATTCATGACAATCGATGCCCTGCCGTGGAACCCGGACGACCCCGGATACTGGTGGATGGGCGACGGCGCCACAAGCAGCTCCCTGGTCGTGAGTTCCGTTCCCGAGCCATCGCAGTGGGCCATGATGGCTGCCGGCCTGCTCGCCGCCACGGTCGTCGCGCGCCGCCGCAGGCAGGCCTGCGGCGAGTAGCGCGCCCTATCGGTAGCTCAGCCGATCAGCTTCAGGATGAAGCGCCATTCGGCCGGTTCCACCGGCATCACGGAAAGCCTGCTGCCCTTGGCCAGCAGGCGCATGTTCTCCAGTTCCGGATGGCTGCGCAGTTCCTTCAGGTCCAGGTAGCGCCCCTTCTTCAGCGCCTTCACGTCGATGCCGGTCCAGCGCGGATTGTCCCGCGTGGCCTTGGCATCGTAGTAGGCATTTCCAGGGTCGAACTGCGTGGCATCCGGATACGGCATGCTGGCGATTTCCGCGATGCCGGCAATGCCCGGCACCGCGCAGCTGGAATGGTAGAACAGCACGCCGTCCCCGACCTGCATGCCATCGCGGATGAAGTTGCGGGCCTGGTAGTTGCGCACGCCGTACCATGACGTGGTCTGGTCCTTCGCGGCCAGCACGTCATCGAAACTCACGTCGTCGGGTTCGGATTTCATCAACCAGTATTGCTTCGCCACCGCTCACTCTCCACGTGGTTTTCCACGCCAGCCATCATGCCGATTGCGATTGGCGACAGGCGTAAAAAAGCGGCTGCGCACCTTCCGGTGCAACAACCGCTTTCAGTAGTACAGACAGTAGTAGTAGTACAAACAGTAATACTACAGACTTCGAATAGGGCCCCGCCTGTGCCGTCATGCCGGCATCCTGAACCTAACGGTTCAAGTCGGTCACAGTCAGTTCAACTTCGGGTTCATCGGACTAGCGACGCTCACACCCGCCAAACAATATTCCGCAACCTATGCGTGTTAATGGTTCAAGGAATATATGGCACGTCTCGAACACCGCAGGGTAGGAAGGAGTTTACTCCTCAAACGCGTTGAGGGAAAGTCCTATCGTGCGTCAGAACAGATTTTCCTGCGGGGTCAGCGCACCGTCGAGCACCCGGTGCATCGCGGCGATCTTGTGCTGCACTTCGAGCAGCGAGATCTCGGACAGCGGGCCGGCCGGCGCTTTCGCGGTCAGGAACTCGGCAGCCATCGACAGCGCGGCCATCACGGCGATGCGGTCATTGCCCTTGACCTTGCCGGTATCGCGGATGGTGGTCATCTTCTTGTCCAGCAGCGCGGCGGCTTCGCGCAAGGCGCGCTCCTCGCCTTCCTTGCACACCAGGCGGTAGGACGAACCGAGGATGTTGACGTCGACGTTGCTCATGACTGGGCCTCCTCTTGTTCGGGAGTCGCGGTTTCCAGCGGCGGGATATGTTCGAGCAGCGCCGACACGCGCGCATGGGCTTCGGCGAGGCGCTTCTGGTAGCCGAGGTTTTCCGTCACCAGGGCGGCATTGGCTCGACGCAGCTGCGCGTTTTCGCGACGCAACGAATGCGTCAGCTCGGCCAACTGCTCGATCTTGTCGGAAAGTTCTTGGAAGTCTGCAATCATCCCGCCACTATAGGGCTGCGCGATTACATGGTCAACCGAATCGGCAACCTTCTACACTTAATTACATCTTAATAACGGCTATCATCCTGCAGCCCTGTGCTGCCGGGGTTGCCATGATAGGTGCCGTGACAGTTGCCGTGACAGTCATCGTGGATGATGGCAACGATTGCAAGGCGACGGGATCAGGTCACGGCGCCAAGGGCCAGCAACAGCACGGCCCCGGCCAGCACTCCCAGCGCCGCACCGGCGGCAACGTTGATCGCAACGCGCACCCACTCGGGCGCGTGCAGGTCTCTCGGCAATTTCGTCTGGAACATCGCAGCCTCGCTAAAAGGTGGTCGATCCAACTGCTTGTTTGCTTACATGCTTGCTTGCGGGTTTGCTGCACGCTTGACGCGTGCTCGCTTCGTACTTGATGCGTGCTTGATGCGTGCTTGCTTCATGCTTGCTTTGTCCTTGCGACGTATTTGCTTTGCATCCACGGATCAAGCCATGCGTTGGAGGTGCCAGGCCTGCCCTGCTTGGTACCCCACGTCGCCCCCCGCATTGCCGATGCATGCTTCCGAATGCGAATGAACAGTGTGCACCTCCGGCCTGCCTTTGTCAAAACACAAACAGGCCTTTCAGCCATGTTGCATTAATGCAATATCCCCTTAGAATTTTTACCAATATGAATTCTCTTGAAATCACTTATGACCATCCCTATAATAATTGGCACTCGTTAGCCGAGAGTGCTAACAACGGATCAACCTCACTGTACACATAAGGAGTTTTGTATGAACCTTCGCCCTTTGCACGATCGCGTCATCGTCAAACGTCTGGACCAGGAAACCAAGACTGCTTCCGGCCTGATCATTCCTGATGCCGCCGCTGAAAAGCCGGATCAGGGTGAAGTGCTGGCAGTTGGCAACGGCAAGGTTTCCGACACCGGTACGCTGCGCGCTCTGGAAGTCAAGGTCGGCGATCGCGTTCTCTTCGGCAAATATTCCGGCCAGGCCGTCAAGGTTGACGGCGAAGAGCTGCTGGTGATGCGCGAAGAAGACATCATGGCCATCGTCCAGAAGTAATAGATAGCCCCCTTACAGAATTCAGGAGAAAAGAAACATGGCAGCTAAAGAAGTGATTTTCGGCGACGCAGCGCGCGCCAAAATGGTTGAAGGCATCAACATCCTGGCCAACGCGGTCAAAGTCACGCTGGGCCCGAAAGGCCGCAACGTGGTGCTGGAGCGCTCGTTCGGCGCCCCGACCGTGACCAAGGACGGTGTCTCGGTCGCCAAGGAAATCGAACTGAAGGACAAGCTCCAGAACATGGGCGCGCAGATGGTCAAGGAAGTCGCATCGAAGACCTCCGACAACGCCGGTGACGGCACCACCACCGCGACCGTGCTGGCACAAGCCATCGTGCGCGAAGGCATGAAGTTCGTGGCCGCCGGCATGAACCCGATGGACCTGAAGCGCGGCATCGACAAGGCCGTGGCCGCTACCGTCGAAGAACTGACGAAGATCGCCAAGCCATGCACCACGTCGAAGGAAATCGCCCAGGTTGGCGCGATCTCCGCGAACTCCGACTACTCGATCGGCGAGCGCATCGCTGAAGCGATGGAAAAAGTCGGCAAGGAAGGCGTGATCACCGTGGAAGACGGCAAGTCGCTGAACGACGAGCTGGACATCGTGGAAGGCATGCAGTTCGACCGCGGCTACCTGTCCCCGTACTTCATCAACAACCAGGAAAAGCAGGTTGTCCTGCTGGAGAACCCGTTCGTCCTGCTGTGCGACAAGAAGATCTCGAACATCCGCGACCTGCTGCCGGTACTGGAGCAAGTGGCCAAGGCCGGCCGTCCGCTGCTGATCATCGCTGAAGACATCGAAGGCGAAGCACTGGCGACCCTGGTGGTCAACAACATCCGCGGCATCCTGAAGACCTGCGCAGTCAAGGCGCCTGGCTTCGGCGACCGTCGCAAGGCCATGCTGGAAGATATCGCCGTGCTGACCGGCGGCCAGGTGGTTGCCGAAGAAATCGGCCTGACGCTGGAAAAAATCACGCTGGCCGAACTGGGCCAGGCGAAGCGTATCGAAGTGGGCAAGGAAAACACCATCGTCATCGACGGCGCCGGCGAAGCGTCGAACATCGAAGGCCGCGTGGCACAGATCCGCACCCAGATCGAAGGCGCGACCTCCGACTACGACCGTGAAAAGCTGCAAGAACGCGTGGCCAAGCTGGCCGGCGGCGTTGCCGTGATCAAGGTTGGCGCTGCCACCGAAGTCGAGATGAAAGAGAAGAAAGCCCGCGTGGAAGATGCACTGCACGCTACCCGCGCTGCCGTGGAAGAAGGCATCGTTCCTGGCGGCGGCGTAGCCCTGCTGCGCGCCCGCGCCACGCTGACCGTGAAAGGCGACAATCCTGACCAGGACGCCGGCATCAAGATCGTGCTGCGCGCGATGGAAGAGCCACTGCGCATGATCGTGCAGAACGCCGGCGAAGAAGCTTCCGTCGTCGTCAACGCGGTTCTGGCCGGCACCGGCAACTATGGCTACAACGCTGCCAACGGCACGTATGGCGACATGGTTGAAATGGGCGTGCTGGATCCAGCCAAGGTGACCCGTTCGGCACTGCAGAACGCCGCTTCGATCGCCGGCCTGATGCTGACGACCGATTGCATGGTGGCTGAAATCACCGAAGACAAGCCAGCCGGCGGTATGGGTGGCATGGGCGGCATGGGTGGCATGGGCGGCATGGACGGCATGATGTAATCATGCGGTAACTGCGCGGCTCCGGCCCGCTGCACCAGGAAAGGCCGCTTCTTCGGAAGCGGCCTTGTTTTTATTGCCTCAAAACCAGGGACTGTCCCGGGTTTTGTCCCTGGTTTTGCGGCAATTCCGGAGGCGAAAACTACAATGGCTGCCGGGGCAGCCATTGTCACGTCGAGACGCGCAGGAGCGCAGTCAGTGTTTTCGCTGCGCCAGCCCGGCGCCCACGGCGCTGCCGACACCGACACCGAGGCCGATGCCCATTGCGAAATTGCCCATTGCAACACCGATCGCGCAGCCGATCGCTGCACCCAGGCTGATACCGAAGCCAACATAGCGCCCGGTGCGGTCGTCCGGTTCCATATCCATCTTGCGTCTCCTGTTTCGTGGTTGTTGTGCAGCCAATATACACCCGGATTTCGATCTCTCTGCCGTTTTTTTAAGCGGATCGTCCCTTATGAACAACGTTTCCAGTGTGGGGAGATATGGCGTTTTGCGTTGCATCAAACACCACTTTCCCTCCCCGGACGATACGGCCCAAGAGCGCGGATTGCTGCACCGCACCGCTCGCGTGCGCCCGCCGATTCGTGGCCAAATTATCATTTCCGCTTGACCAATCAAGCGAGGCCAGCATGGCAGATACCGTCGGCGATTTTATTTTGCAGCGTATGGGCGAATGGGGCGTGCAGCGCGTGTACGGCTATCCCGGCGACGGCATCAACGGCATCATGGGCGCCTTCGGCCGCCAGGAAGCCATCGAATTCATCCAGGTGCGGCACGAGGAAATGGCCGCCTTCATGGCCACCGCGCATGCCAAGTTCACCGGCGAAGTCGGGGTTTGCCTGGCCACGTCCGGCCCCGGCGCGGTACACCTGCTCAACGGCCTGTATGACGCCAAGCTCGATCACCAGGGCGTGGTGGCGATCGTGGGCCAGCAAAAGCGCATGTCGATCGGCAGCGACTACCAGCAGGAAGTCGACCTGCAGGCCCTGTTCAAGGATGTGGCGCACGAATACGTGCACATGGCCACCGACCCGGCGCAGGTGCGCCACCTGATCGACCGTGCATTCCGCATCGCCAAGGAGGAGCGCGCGGTCACCTGCCTCATCTTCCCGAACGACGTGCAGGAACTGGACGCCGTGCCGAAGCCGCCGCACGAGCATGGCGCCACGCATTCCGGCATCGGCGCGCTGACGCGCAGCCATGTGCCGCCGCTCGAGGCCCTGCAGCAGGCAGCGCGCATCCTCAACGAAGGCAAGAAGGTGGCGATCCTGGCAGGCGCCGGGGCGCTGCATGCAACCGATGAGCTGATCGAAGTGGCCGAGCTCCTCGGCGCCGGCATCGCCAAGGCACTGCTCGGCAAGGCCGCCGTGCCCGACGACCTGCCCTTCGTCACCGGCACCATCGGCCTGCTCGGCACCAAGCCCAGCCACGACATGATGAACGACTGCGACACGCTGCTGATGGTCGGGTCGAACTTTCCCTACAGCGAGCACCTGCCGAAGGAAGGCCAGGCGCGCGGCGTGCAGATCGACATCGACGCGCGCCGCGCCAGCGTGCGCTACCCGATGGAATTCAACCTGATCGGCGACGCGCGCGACACGCTGCGCGCACTGATCCCGCTGTTGCAGCGCAAGACCGGGCGCGAGTGGCAGGACGACATCCGCGCCAACGTCGAGCGCTGGTGGCGCGTGCTCGAAGGGCGCGCGATGAACGACGCCAATCCGATCAACCCGCAGCGCGTGTTCTGGGAACTGTCGCCGCGGCTGCCGGACGATTGCATCATCGTCGGCGATTCCGGCTCGGCCACCAACTGGTATGCGCGCGACGTGAAGATCCGGCGCGGCATGATGACCAGCGTTTCCGGCGGCCTGTCGACGATGGGCTGCGCGGTGCCGTATGCGATCGCCGCCAAGTTCGCCCATCCCGAACGGCACGTGATCGCGCTGGTGGGCGACGGCGCGATGCAGATGAACGGCATCAACGGCCTGATCACGATCGCCAAGTACTGGCAGCGCTGGGGCAACGGCAAGCTGGTGGTCATGGTGCTCAACAACCAGGACCTGAACCTGGTCACGTGGGAAGAGCGCGTGATGGGCGGCTCGCCGAAGTTCGAGGCGTCCCAGGTGATGCCCGATTTCCCGTACGCGCAATATGCCGAACTGGTCGGCCTGAAAGGCATCCGCATCGACAGCGCCGATGCGGTGGCCGCCGGCTGGGAAGCCGCGCTGGCGTCCGACCGGCCGTGCGTGCTGGAGATGGTCACCGATCCGAACGTGCCGCCGCTGCCGCCGGACGTGCCGGTCAAGCAGGCCGCCGCCTACTTCAAGGCATTGCTCAAGGGCGATCCGGACGCGCTGGCCACCGTGCGCGCAAGCATCAAGGAAACCTGGGAATCGTGGTTCCCGCCCAAGAAGGAATAAACGGTAAAAGGAGGGCAACGGCACCCGGCAACGGAGGAATCCAGCCGGTCGCCGGCCCTGCGCGCTTTCAGTTACGATGTTCGCAACATGGACGACACCACGAAAGCACGCCGCATGAGCAAACACTCCCACTTCCCTGCCGTTGCCGGTGCCCTCGCCGGGCTGCTGGCCGCCACGCTCGGAGCGTGGTATCTCTATCCACAGCACGTTGGGCCGGGGGGCGCCTCGACCCGCCCCGCCGTAGCCGCGTCGGCGGCGCCATCCCCGGCCTTGCAGCCGAACAAGCCGGCACCGGGACAGGCGCTGAGCCGCGAGCAGGCCGTGGCGCGCCTGATGGCGCTGCCCGAACTGCAGGCCTGGGCGAAGCAGATCGAAAGCGCCTCCGGCGGTGCGGTGCACGGCGCTGTCATGCCGTTCGACCCCGCGCTGCGCACCGTGAATGGCAGGCAGTATCACCAGCTCAGTTTTGTCGAGAACCGGCCGGATGCCGCCGTCACGTGGCAAGGCTTCCTGGTCGATGCCGCCGACGGAACCATCCTGGTCGACGACGAGGCGGCCCCGCTGCCGCTGGAGCGCTGGCGCCTCGAGAAGCGGCCGCTGGAGCGCACCGCCCGCTGAGCCGCCCACCCGCCGCACCAACCCACACAACCGGAGAGAAACCCCGCCATGTATACCCTGTTCTATGCCCCCGGAGCGGCCAGCCTGGCCGTCCATGCCGCCCTGCATGAAGTCGACGCGCCGCATGACCTGGTCAAGGTCGACCTGGAGGCGCAGCGCACCGAGGATTACCTGCGCCTGAACCCCCAGGGCACGGTGCCCACGCTGGTGATCGATGGCCTGGCGCACCGCGAGTCCGCCGCGCTGCTGATGCTGCTGGCCGAACGCCACCCGCAGGCGGACCTGGCCCCGCTCCCCGGTGCGCCGGGCCGTGCCGAATGGCTGCAGTGGACCGTGGCGCTGGCCACCTCGCTGGGCGGGCCGTACCGGCTGTGGTTCTACCCGCAGGACCTGGGCCTGGCCGAGCACAGCGAGCAGACTCGCGCACCGGTGCAACGCACGCTCGAGGCAGCCTTCGAACGCATCGAATCGCACCTGGTGGCGCACGGCCCCTACCTGCTGGGCGAACGCTTCAGCACGGCCGACTACCAGCTGTGCATGTACATGCGGTGGTCGCGCGCCATGCCGAAGCCGGCCACGGAATGGCCGGCGCTGGACCGGCTGGCGCGACTGGTCATTGCCCGGCCCGCCTGGCAGAATGCGGTTGCGATGGAAGGATTGCGTGGCTGGCACCTCGATGGCGCGCATTGACATTACAATGGCGCCATGTTCAAGAAACTCATCGCCGCGCTGTCGTCGCGCCGGCGCGCCTCCAACGCCCTGCCCTACCAGCAGGAAGAAGTCAACCTGATGTACCAGCTGCTGTTTTGCGACGATCCGCAACTGGTGAAACAGGGCCCCGAACCCGCGTCGCTGTTCGGTGCCGCGCCCGATCCGCGCGTGGTGCAGACGATCGGTGAAGATCCCGCCGAGGAGAGCCGCGTGCGGCTGCTGGCGTGGCAATGGCTGCGCGCCGCTGGCCAGCCAGTCGCTTCGCGCGAACTGCTCGGGGTGATTGTCGAAGTGCCGCTCGAAGGCGGGCTCGACGTATTGGCCGCCTATGCGGACGGCACAGTGCGCTACCTCCACCATACCGGCCGCGTGGCCGTGTTCGAAGGTGCGCCCGAGGAAGTGGCCGAGCAGGGCAAGCTGCTGGTGCATGCCGCGATTGCGCTGGCAGCCCGCGGTACCGTGAAGCACCGGGCGGCGCCGCCAACGCTGGGCAATGTGCGCCTGTCGCTGCTGGCCGCGGACGGCCTGCACGTGCGCGACGGCACCTTCGGCGACATCGACCGCGACAAGGTGGCATCCCCCGTGCTGCGCCAGGCGCAGCGCCTGCTCGACACCGTCGTCAGGCAGGGTTCCTGACAGTCGCTGCCGGGGCAACATCCACCCGGCCCACCCACCAGAACGTAAACAGCGACAGCCCGGCGGCCAGCCAGCCGTTCAGGCCGTAGCCGGAAATGTGGCCGGCGGCATCGGTCTGCAGCCACAGGCCGCCGAGCAGCGCGCCCAGGCCGGTGGCGATCTGCTGCACGGCCGCGTTGGCGCTGAGGAAGGCGCCGCGGCGCTGCGGATCGGACACGGTCGTCATCAGCGCCTGCATCGGCACATTGCGGCCGTTCATGGCCACCATGAAGAACGGGAACATGCCCACCAGCGCCGCCAGCGGCCAATGCGGCGCGATCTGCGACAGGTGCGTCACTACCAGGATCGGCACCACCGAGAACAGCACCAGCACGCGGAATACCTTCTGCCTGCCGGCACGGTCGGACCAGGTGCCGACGAAGCGCGAGCTGAAGAAGGCGGCAATGCCGCCGGCCATGTAGATCCACATGATGTCGCCCGGCAGCACACCGAGGTTACCCACCAGCACAGGGGAGATATACGGGATCACCAGCATGGCGCTCAGCATGGTCGCGAATGTCAGCAGGAAGGCCCGCAAATGGCCGGGCACGCGGAACAGCGCCAGCAGGTCCGGCAGCGCCCGGGCCAGCGGTGTCCTGCTGCCGAGGTGCGTGGTCAGCGGCGGCAGCGCGAACGCGGCAAGCAGCCAGATCGCCATCGAAAAAACCACCAGCAGATAGAACGGCGATTGCCAGCCGAAGCGCGCCGCCAGGCCGACACCCAGCGGCACGCCGAGGATGGCCGCCATCGAGAACGATGTCATCACGATGCCGGTGGCGTAGCCGCGCCGCTGCGGTGCGATGATGTCGCCGATGATGGCCATGCCGATGGCGCCCAGCACGCCGCCGGTCAGCCCGGCAAATGCGCGCGACAGCACCAGCACATGGAAGTTCGGCGCCATGGCGCACGCCAGGTTCGACAGGTTGAATAGCAGGAACACCGCGAGCAGCATGCGCTTGCGGTCGAAACGGTCGATATAGGTCGCGGCAAGCAGGCCGGACAGGCCGGCGCACCAGGCATACGCGGACACGGCACCGGAGAACTGGGCCGGGCTGATCGAGAATGCCCGCATCAGTTGCGGCGACAGCGGCATCATCACCATGAAATCCATGATGACGGTGAACTGGGTGAGCGCCAGCAGCCACAGGACGAGCCGCTCGCGCGCAGGGTTGAGGGAAGTGGTCATTTGTTTTTCTTGTCGGGACGTTGGCGGCCGGGCCGGGGAGCCAGGCCGCCGCCAGTCAGGTTGTTGGCCGGCTTTATGCCAGTTGCCGGATCTCTTCGGCGGCGCGGCGCAGGATCGCCGCGATCTGTTCGGTGCGTGCGGGCACTGCGGCCGGGTCACGGCCGCGTTCGATGACGACGGCTTTCAGCTCGTGCATGACCGAGCGCAGGCTGTCGCGGGTGGCGGAGCCGGGCTCGGACAGCTTCGCCATCAGCGCCTCGACCATCTGCCGGTTCTCGTCCAGGAATGCCTGCCCTTCCGGCGTGATCGCATGCAGCTTCTTGTTGCCCTCGGTGCTGATCGACACGTGGCCCATGTCGTACAGCATCGCCATCAGCGGGTAGATCGCACCCGGGCTGGGTGCGTAGCCGCCACCCACGCGGCTTTCCAGCTCCTTGATGATTTCATAGCCGTGGCGCGGCTTTTCCGCGATCAGCTGCAGCACCACGTAGCGCATGGCACCCGCATCGAACATGCGCGGGCCCCTGCCGCCGGGACCGCCGTGCGGACCACCATGCCCGCCATGAGGGCCACCGTGAGGACCGCCGTGGCCACCGCGATGCTGGTGATGCTCGTGCATGCGGGGGCCATGTTGTCGGAACTTGTGGAACATGTGAATCTCCTTAAGATATATCGCAATAAGATATATCTTAAACCTCTTACGTAAAGATGCAAGAAAAATTTTATGGCCGAGCCCGTGTCATGGTGCCTGGCCCCATGACACGGGCTCGGCCATAGGCCCGCACGCTTGTACGGCGCCGGGTTCATGACGTTTCAGGTATGGTTGATGCATTGCTGCGGCAGCACAGCCGTGTCGTGGCGCAACGATTTCAACTGACTGGAGGATGTATGCGCAAGATGATTTTCATGGCCATTGCCGGCTTCATCTGGAAAAAGGTCCAGGCACGCATGGCGAACCAGGCGCCGGCGCAGGGAGCGCGCCGCCGTTACTGAACGCCGTAGCGCATAGGTAAAAACGCCGGGTCGCTTGCGCGGCCCGGCGTTTTTTTTGCGAACTCGAACCTGCCCGTTCAGCTGTCCAGGTGCGAGATCTGCAGCCGCGAACCATGCGCCGCGCCCTTCCCTTCGAGCACCAGCGCCTTGTTCTGCTCGTCCAGCGAAATGCCCACCGTCAGGATATCGATCAGCAGCAGCTGCAGGATCCGGGAGATCATCGACAGGAACGTCGTGCTGTCCTCGCTGTGGTCCACGGCCAGGCAGACATTGGCCTTCTTGGCCAGCGGCGACTGGCTGGTGGTGATGGCGATGACATCGGCGCCGCAGGCGCGGGCCACGTCCACCGCTTCGAGCAGTTCCGGCAGGCGGCCGGAATTCGAGATGGCAATGACCACGTCGCCCGGCTGCAGCAGCTCGGCCGCCAGCGACAGCAGGTGCGAGTCGCCGTACGACGCGGTGGGGATCCGGAAGCGGAAGAATTTATGCTGCCCGTCCAGCCCCACCACGCGCGAATTGCCCATCGCGTAGAACTCCACCTTCTTGGCCTTGGCCACCAGCGCGATGGCGCGGTCTAGCGCGCGCACGTCGAGCTGGTCGCGGAATTTCAGGATCGCCGACACCGTGTTGTCGACCACTTTCGCCGACAGGTCGTGCGTGCTGTCGCTGTTGCGCACCTGGCTGTGGCGCACCGGGATCGCACCCGTCAGGCTGCTGGCGAATTTCAGCTTGAAGTCGGCCAGCCCCGTGAAGCCCAGCGAGCGGCAGAAGCGGATCACGGTCGGCTGCGACACTTCGGCCAGCCGCGCGATATCGGCGATCGGCTCGTTGAGCACGAGGCGCGGCTGTTCCAGCACCAGTTGCGCCACGCGCTGCTCGGCCGGCGTGAGTTCGCGCAGCAGCGTCTGCACGCGTTCCATCAGCGTGTTGGCGCCGCTGCGGCCGCGCAGGTGCTCGGAGAGGATCGTGGCCACGCCGTAGAACGCCGGGTTCGGCGTGGTGATCACGTAGGTCGGGATTTCGGCCAAATAGGACGAGAAGCGGCCCTTGGCTTCGAAGCGGGTGCGGAACGGCGAATCGCGGAACCACTCGCCCATGCGCGGCACGATGCCGCCGCCGATGAAGATGCCGCCGAACGAACCGAGCGTGACGGCCAGGTTGGCGGCCGCGCCGCCCAGCATCGCGCTGAAGCATTCCAGCACCTCGATGCACAAGGCATCGTTGTCCTTCAATGCCCCGGAGATGATCTGCTGGGAAGTCAGGTCGCGCACCTGGCGGCCGTTGCGCCGGGCGATGGCGCGATAGATGATTTCCATGCCGGGGCCGGAAATGAGGCGCTCGTTCGACACGTGCGACCAGGTCTGCCAGGCGTACTGCAGGATCGCGTATTCGCGCTCGTCGGCCGGCGCGAAGTTGGTGTGGCCGCCCTCGGAACCGAGCGTGACGAAGCCGTCGACGGTGGGAATCACCCCCGAGCAGCCCAGGCCGGTGCCCGGCCCCAGCACGCCGATCACGGAGTTCGCCGCCGGGGCGCCGCCGCCCACCTGCATCAGGTCCGCCGGCTTCAGGCCGGGGATCGCCATCGCCAGCGCGGTGAAGTCGTTCACCACCAGCAGCGTGTGCAGGCCCAGCTCGCGGCGCACTTCATCGGTGGAGAACTGCCAGTCGCGGTTCGTCATGCGGATGTAGTCGCCATGCACCGGATTGGCCAGCGCCAGCGCGCTGTGATTGAGGTTGATGCCGGGATGGTCGGCGAGGTAGCTGCGCAGCAGCGGAACGATGCCGGTGTAGTCGTCGCACTGCAGCACCCGCACCGCCTGGTATTCGCCGGGCGCCGTCTGCAGCGCGAAGCGCGCATGCGTGGCGCCGATGTCGGCCAGCAGCCGCGGGCCGTCGGCAAACGCGGCACGCCCCAGTTTGTGTTCCACTTCCACTTGTTTCATCTCGGTCTCTTTTTTACTTGTCGCTTCGCTCACAGGGGCGAGGCCGCAGCATACCCGAAACAGGCGCGCGGAAAAAGCAGCTCCGCCAGCGCGCCTTCCCGGGAATGGTGACTATCTATAGTGGAGCCTGGGC
>DASVVD010000822.1:0-10905 GCA_036386715.1 Pseudoduganella sp. | reverse complement strand
GTGGATTGTTCCCGCTCCCACTTCTTGAATTCAATCTCGGCGTGGCGCAGGCCCAAGCCCTGGAGTTCGGTCAGGGCGAACTCTATCTTGGCAAAGGCCTTGAGGTTCTGGCGCGCGGATTTCAGCACGAACTCTTCCCGGCCGCGAAAGAACGATGCACCAGTGGCGCCCGTCGAAGCATTAGATGACGGTGCGGGTAACGGCAGCGACGGCGACCAGGTGCTTGGCAGGCTAGATACTGACACTTTGCATGTTCTGCATTCTCAATTTGGTGATTGTGTTCGACACTTTATAGCAAAGTATAAAAACGGAGGGGCCGTCGTGGGGGCCCTGAGTCGACTTAACGCCTGTTCTCGCTGCGCAAGTCAGTAAAAACGAGGTCGAACGTTAGCTGCTTGCCGCGCCGGCCAAGCAGCTGCGTGATAATGGGGATTATCAATCAAGGAAGGGCTGAGTCTGCCTGGCGGTTTACTCTAGAGTGCGTCCTTCTCGTTTTCGTGCAGGTAGCTGGGCACCCGGGATCCTGACGTCCAACAGCCTCGACGCATCAAGCGACCGACTTATCGAAGCGGACCGCGCAATCATTAAGTTCCGAAGGCGGCTCGCCGGCCTACTCGGCTCGCCAACTGGCTAGGCCGCCGCGCGCATGCGCTCCATCTTCGGCTTCATGTAGAACAGGAAGAATGCGAAACCGCCAAGCCTGCCGGATATGAGCGGCTGAAGGCGGCCCAACATTATCGATGGGGCCGGGTCCATGAAACACACGACCTATTCTCCCCCGCTCGAAGGCCGGACAAATGCATATACCTTGAAACCCGCCTTGCCCTTGCATTCGCTGCGGTACTCACACCGGGCGCACCGCCCCTTCGAGTTAGCCTTGATGGGCTGTTCAATACCATCGAGGATGGCACGACGCCGGGCAATCAGCCAAGCAACTTGTTCCTCAGTCAAAAGATCTGCCTTTCGGACGGCCCGCCGATGGCTATCTGGGTGTTCGATTATCACGAAGCCCTTCAGGCTCACGTCCATGCCAGTCGACGCCTGAACCGCAGCACGTTGTGCCGATAACTCGATGACGTCAGTTTCGTGCACCCGCACGTCGCGCCGCACCTTTAACTCGAGGAGATGTAGCTGAGCTCTCGCCATGTAGATCCTATCGACTCGCGCAACAACCGGCATATAGCCAGGCCCAGTAAAAACCTGTTCTGAAAACATGAGTTTTCCGGCCGCGATTTCGGCTGGTAGCCAGCGCTCCTCGCGCCGTGCAACTCGACATGCACGAACGATCAGAAAAAGGAAGAGGCAGAAGACGAATATTGCGAACGCATAGATAGCATTCATGACTCGACTTGACTCGCCCGCGAATGCCAATTGAAGTGCCACTTAAACGCAACTGCTACCGGGCGCAGAAGCACTCGCGCAACTGCCCGAACGTGGCGGTGATGCCGCAGCCAACGCGCCAGACCAGGCGAGTAACGATAGTACACAGCAATGAAGGCCCGACCAGCTGCGCACCGGCGCAAGAATCGGTCCCTGGCCATGCGCAATGCATTGGTCTCCCATGCGCGCTGCCCGAACAGTTCCGAGGCGATAAAGCACCAGGGCTTTACCTCACTCGACTGCACGTCGGGTGCAATGGTGACTGCATCGCGGTGAAAGGCATGATGCGCCACCAGACCGTCCAGCCTGGCTTTTTCTCGCGCGGGCGACGCCCGCGGCCCCAGTCGATGCTCAAACAGCATCCGCTTCTCGCAGTAACCCATCTCTGCCAGCTCGGACGCTGACGTTATCTGTTTTTTCTTCATGATGACCTCATTCCAAGAACGGCCGGGAAAACAGCTCCAGTGATGCCTCCACGCGATCCGCGGAGGCTTCTGGTTCCGCCGCATGGCGCGCTTCGCCACGCACCGGCACTACCGGCTGTCCACCTCGCACCGACTGCGCCAACAATCCGTCGTAGGCAAGCATCCGAAGCCGATTGACACGCCGCTGCCCCTTGGGAAATTGCACCAGCTCGTCATAAAGACGAGGATTGTCTTCGCGCGCAAGAACCAGGCTGATCCGGATGTTGTCGGTCATGGCGCCTCCACAGCTATCGATCGATCCGGCCTTTCACTGTCATGGGCCAGCGGCCACAGGCTCCTGGCCAGATCCGCACCCGCATGCTGAAAACCTCGGACGTTGGCGAAGATAGGATCCTTCAGCTCCGAGATCGTGTGGTTTGGGAACGCGGCCTTCAACGCGGGTTTGAAGAAGAACGCCCCTCCCCCAACCAGCAGGATGTTCTTGATATCACCGGCGTCACCGACGTAACGCATCATCTCCGCAACCGCCTGTTCGGGTATCTTCCGCGCGAGCGGTAAATGCTGCTCGATGTCGTACTCACGTTGATAGACCACTGGCTTCTTCCGCGTCCGAAGCGCCCAGTCGATGGCATCGTAGTCCCTGAATTGCGAACTGGTTGCGCGTCCGATCCCGTCCGCAATGCTCTGCACCACATCGAACATTCCGCGGTTGACAGAGCTGCTGCGCTTTTCGATCTGCTGCATTCCCTGGGTTACCAGCCAGTCAAAGGTTCGCCGCCCGGAATCCACGATCAGGCTACGTTCCTTGCGCACTTCCGCCAGGCGATTTTGCAGAAGGCCGTATGACATCAAGGCACCTGCCGGCTGGGGCACCGCCTTCGCTTTACCAATCGTTACCCGGCGCCCTGTGCCGAGCAGATGTTCTCCCTCGATCCGCCGCTCAAGCGATGTCACCACCTTGCGGAGCTTGAAGGTCGCAACCGGCAGACCGACTACCAGCAAGTCCACCGTTGCGAGGTCCATGTAGTGCACGGCGCCGAGCAACAAGGCAAGGTACTCGTCGCTTTCGCAGTAGCGATCGTGCTGCAGGACATTCGCATTGAACACATCGGCAGCCAGCCTGGCATCAGGGCCTACCTCATAGATCAGCTTTCCGACCGGGATGCCAACGGTCTTGCGCCTGGTTCCCCAGCCATCCACTTCGTGTACGATTTCCGCCGGGTGCGCCTCGGCGGGGAACATCTCGCACCTCAAGTCCCCGTTCTTCGCCGCAGCGATAAACTTTACATTGCCACGGCCGACATCTACCGCACGTACAATCCGTTCCACATTGAACTCCTTACAATGCTTTCGACAGACGATACGCCGTCAGCCCTTCTCGGCTAACCCGAAATGACGCGCGTAATGCGGCGCGATTTGCGCTCGGGTTCAACTCCACAACGATTCGGCTGCATGCAGTGCAGGCCCGCATCGAAGCCGGACACAGCTGATGCGTTTCCACATCAATTGCGCGACCACTCGAACTGCGACCACGCCTTCATGAACACCTTCAGTGAAGGTCCGCTGAGTCACCGCCCTACAATCAGAGGTATCGCTGATGCCATTGGTGCCAAGGGCGGCAGGCCTCGAATAAGGCAGAACAAAATAAATTGGCCATCAATTACAAACCTGGAGCCGCCAATCAACCGGACTCTTCTTGAAACCGCGTCTGATTCGCAACGCGATCACAGAGGCTATTTTCTTGCACCTTGATCTTTCCCAATGTGAAGGCTAATCTATAACCGCTGTCTGGGAGCCGCATCCCGGGACATCGTGTTCCTAAGCGGCCGTCGCAGTCGTCACCTGCCTATCAGCCGTTTCGCAGCGGTTGGCGAACACGCCGCATCGAGCGGCCAATCCAAGCATGCGTCTCCATCGTGAATGCATGCCGCATGTGACACATGAATTAGCGATCCTGCTATGTCGCTGTATTCATGGCGCAGCAGACAGCCATCCCTTCCAGGAGTCCCCCCTGGATCTCCCATCGCCGCCAGACAGCGATGGGTCCTTAGCGCAGCGGCCCGACCGCGCGCGTACCGCCAAGTCGGCGTTGAACAGTTAACTGATCGAATTCTTCACCCTTGCGCTCATCGCGGTTGCGATGGCTTCGTGCCGCGTTGCCATTCGGCTTCGAGCACGCTGCTTGGCTTGGGAACGCACGGCGGCCTGGTGGCAGGGTCGGGGGTAACGGCGGGGAGAATCTACATACATCAAATCCCAAGGATGGGTCCGGTATACCCGGGGTCTTTGCGGTTATCAAGCCGCACTGCCCGCCTTCAAGGTGGGGATTTGTCATCGGAAGAAATTTCGTGGGCACTTCGCTGGTCCATTTTTACGAGCGCCATCCGCATGCGCGGAAGACCTATCCAAACACAGGGTGCCACAGGCGGCACCAACGAAAAAAAAGCCTGATACCGCGCGCCCTGTCGGCGAAGAGCGCCCGGCTTAACCCGTAATTTCGCCGTTCAAACCGTGCTCGGGGCAGCGCGCGGTAACTGCGATAGAGGTCATCATGACAAGGAAGATGAAGCGTCAGCGAAGCCGTGCGATAACGAACCTTGCAGTTCCTTCGCACTTGCGTACGACAACCGATCAGGAGACGCGGTATGTCGAACAATAGTGATTGGGGTCTGCAGCTGGAGGCAGTCATCGGCGAGCATAACTCGCACCACGCCGTGCGCAACAAGCTGGTTTCGCACAGCACCATGCACGCGCGTGCCAAAGGCATTTACCGCGCCTTTCGCACGTTGCGCGATCTCGGTTTCAAACCCGCGCCGGAGTACCTGTGCGGGGCCCATATCGATGTCCTGATGCGCTACTGGACAGCCGACCCCAAATTGGCAACATGCCTGTCGGGGGTATCGAGCAAACTGCCTCCGCGGACACATCCGTATAGCGCCGCGTACATCCAGCAACAGCTCTCGTTCCTGCGTGTATTTGCAAGCTGGATTGGCAAGTCAGGATTGGTCCAGGACGCCGCCTGCTATACCACCCAGCCAGCAATCGTGCGCCGTACCTATAGCACACGATGTGACAAGGGGTGGAGCGGTAACGGTATCGACATCGATGCCTCGATCCGTACGGTGGCTGAGCTTGATGAGTACGTCGCGGCGCAACTCCGCATGATGATGGCATTTGGCCTCCGAAGGAAAGAGGCGATAATGTTCCGCCCGCAGCTGGCCGAAGTGCCTGATTTTGCTCTGCCGGCAAGCTGCGCGGCGATCAATCGCTACGTGAGCTTCCTGCGCATCAAGCGCGGCACGAAAGGCGGCAGGCTGCGTTTTGCGGCGATCCGTACGCAGTCCCAGCGCGATGCTTTGGCTGCCGCGAAGTCCATTGCACCTTTCCCACATTCGGATCTGGGCCGGCCAGGGCTGTCGCTGAAACAGTCGCTGGACCTGTTTTCCAACGTGGTGCGGGCGGCGGGGCTGACGAAGAAAATGCTTGGCGTGACACCTCATGGCTTGCGCCACGAATTCGCAGGCGACCTGTACTTTGACATCGCCAGCGTGCAGCCGTCGGTTCGCGGCGGCGATCCCTGCTGCGATCCAGATACGATACGCGCAGCTTACCAGGAGGTGGCGCGTCAGCTGGGGCACAATCGGCCACAGATCAGCAACGCCTATCTGGGCTCGCCTTGTGTCCACCTCCCCGGCCGCGATCGCGGCAATGACTCAAATAACGCCAACACATGCGAAGGATGAAGGGACGCGGCCTGACATGCGGACGAATATCGGCAGCTACAAATAAATCTCACAGTTTGCTCCCGAAGCGGCAGACCGCCTTGAATATGAACGTGGCGGCTGCGACACTGATCGTGCTACTTGTGAGAATCGCTCTCGCATCGCTCCTGTTCTGGCTCATCGAGAACCAGGCAGGGCCTGACATCGGCAACGGTGCCAGGCGCTGCGGACGTCACCCGCCCTCTGAACACGGTTGAAGTCTCAACCGACGTCGCCTTAGGCGACATTCCTTTCGTGACGCGTTCAGCGCCACTTTCACTGGAATGATGTTGTTCCCGTGAGGTCGCGGCGTATCAAATCGCTGACGACTAGCCAGGCCCAGGTTCCTCGGAACTTCGGGCCTTTTCTTTATAGCCCCCAAGACATCGCGTCGAAGCGTTCCGCTGCGCGCATGCCACCTGGATTGGAGAATCATCATGAACGAAGTCAGTCAATCAGCCACGCATACAAAGCGCTGCGTGCTGCTTGGAGGGACCGGAAGGTCACAAATTTTGTATGTGGTCACGGGAAGCACAGCAGCACATCTCGAGAGGAAAGCCAAGTGGGGTATGCGGGGAGCGCTGTCGTCCTCCCCCCCATCGCCTGCGAGTCAGCAGCTTCAACCAGCACTGCTTCTTCCGCAACGCGCGTCAACGAAATTGGGCAAGTCACCGATGTCCTGCTTTGGCTGACGGCAGCCTTCATTCAATTTTCAAAGGAGTCGACATGAACACCCTGGAATCAATGGCTGGCCGCGACACGGCAGCACTCGTGGAGAAGGAATCCGACGTCGCGGATTGTATCCGGTGCAGTGGCGAGCGCGCCGTGTATGAATATTGGCAAACGGCTGACGATGGTCAGCTGAACGAGCACTGGAGCATCCATTGCCCTGATTGCGGCTTCAAGGATACCGATGCCATGTCAGCGATGCAGAACAATCACTGCCTGCCGGCGTAACACCGTCGCCAGCACGATTTCATCAACCCGGTGGGACCGCTCAGTCCCACGGGACAGTGTGGCCTCACCATAGTCATGGAGGTCATCATGGAGCAGAAACATCCCGACTTCCGACGCACCATTTCTTCAAACGAGGAAGAGAAAGCCTGGGCGTCGTTCTATCGGAATACCAGGGACCAGGAACTGGCGGCTGAACTCATTGCGCACATGGACAAGGATGCCGAAAGTCGCATGCAGCATTCCGGCCTGTACCTGCGTTGCAAGCAGTCGATCAGACTGCATCGCGCACGCGAAGCGAGAGCAGCACGCATCGCGAACGCCATCCGCACGGTGTCACGAGTGACGATGTTGATTCCGGCCCGGGCATTCATGTTCGTGCTGCGCACTGCCAGTGCGGTAGCGCGGTTCGGCAGCGATATCGCATTGCATGTTTGCGAACCTGCTGCATCCGTCATACGGCCAACGAAGACAAAAGCAGCGAAGCGACGCTCTCCTGCTGGCAGAGCACATGCTGCGCCGAACCTGGCGGTAGCTGAAACTGACCAGGCAGCGGCTCGAGACAACGAAGCCAAGTCAGCTTGAAACGGGGGCCTGCGGGCCCTCCAGTCCCTGCGGTGTGCCTGCTCCGCATCGGACCTTATCCCTGATCAACCACTTGCACGAGGAGGAATCCCATGCGCAACCCTGTATCGACCATTGGGCACGGGAGCCCCACCGTGCCCGGCCATCCAACACACGACCGGGGCGACGAAGTCACGGAACTTGAAGCCCTGCCGCATGGCCAGTGTATTGCGGCACGTGACGGCTCACGCTTCATTCGCACGACCTTGATCTGTTTTGGCTTCTGCGATCTGGCCACTGGCGAACTTTGTTCCGCGCGCGACATCTGCGCACATCATGGTGGCGTGAACATGTCGAATGCACCGCAGCTCAGCATCCGGCAACATCGCCACAAGAAGACCGTGGCCGATCGTTAGCGGGACGACCAGGCGACGATCTGTCGATCAGATCGTTCATTTTTGTCACCACTGCACGAATAACCACCAGATGCATTCATTGAAGGAGGTGTGTGATGAGCCAGCATTGTTTTAGCACGACACATGCAGGACAACGGGTCTCCGTCCTACTCGGATGGGACCGGCCGATCGGCCACTATTTCATGGTGATCGAATGGGAGGATCAGGGGTCAGGCACGATGCCCGTACCGTGTCCGAAGAACACCGGCACGGACGATAGGACGGATGACGACACCGTCCTCTACTCGAACCTGGATGAACCGGAACCATTTGGACTGTCGCTCGCATGCTTCAGGGCCAGGCTGACAGAGCTGGGCATTGAAGTTCCCGAGTCGATGTTCAAGCAGGTCGAAATCGACCGTAGCAATCGAACCGGCAATCGTCAGGTTTGGCACGCGGCTGACGGCACATTCTGCGAATGCTGATCCTGAACGCCGCAATATGCCTCCAGCTGCGGCTGGAGGCTTCTTCACCTCGCTGGTCCATTCGCTTTGCACTGCTACTCATGAACCAGATGCTGAACCCAGCACGGCATCGACCTCTGCCGAAAGGGCGGCCAGATCTTCGAAGCGCTCAAGCGTTGCGAGAACACGCATTCGCCCGCCAGCATTGAATTTCCATCCAGCACCCCACTTCCTCTGCGCATAGACTTCAAAGCGCGCACGTTCCATTCCGAATGCATCGACAACGCAAAGGATGGACTCGACCTGGTCCTGGCCATCCGACGATTGCTCGGGCGCCTGCCTGTGAGCAGGCCCATCGCTGCGGCTTGGTAGCGCTTGCGGTTCAGGTTCGCCCTCCGGTGGCTGTTCTGCGCTCGCAGGAGATGCGATCGATGGCCGTTCTTCAAGCGTGATGGCCGCGCATTGGGCTTCTTCGAATGTACCCGATTCGCCAACGTTCATCAGCGCAACGACATCAATTGGTGCCTCGAGCTCGATGAGCCAGACCTTGGTACGAACACTTCTGCCCTGCTCGTCCAGGTGCGGAATCTCGCGTTCCACCTTTGAAATATAGAACGTTGTGCCCTTCGCGTCGAGGAACCCTGAAATGCGGCCCCCACGCAGGAACGCCAGCGCCTCCATTTTTTCGATCGCGCGTGTCATCGAATACAGGCTGTTAGTGGGCAGCTCGCAGGCGGCACAGGACCGAATGCCGGGAATATAGAAGATGAATCGCCCGGACAAATTGCACTTGCGCTCCTGGTACTCACGGCAGTGCTCAGGATCACACACACCACCGTTTTCGCTACGCAGTTGCGTGCGGCGTCCGCCGAAGCTGCGAACGGGCTTGCGCTCGTTCCGGTCTTGCGGGACCGGTGCATAACACTTGCACACGCGGGTACGGCCATCGGGAGCATATTCGCTCCAGTACTTCTTCTCGCCGGCGCCCCAGCACACTAGGTCATGCGGCATCACCATTTGCCATACATCGGCTGGAAAGATGACCGGAAACCGATAGAGGCGGCGCACGCCATCCCCGCGGTCCTCGGCATACAGGTCCATGATCTGGCGCGCCGTATCAGGATTGGGGAAATCCGAACCACGCACTGTGAAGTACGGGACATTTTTCGGTACGAGTGGGTACTGCAGTTCGGGCACGGCTTTCGCCAGGGAGCGCTCGATGTCGTCGAAGCTGCGGCCCTCGGCAACGCCTTGCTCGTAGATTTCGCGGGCCTGGGCGCTTTCCTGGGCGCGGCGCGTCAGCACCTTGATGCCTGCGCGGATCTTGCCTGCGGTGGGAATTCGGGCGGAACGGTGCCCGAGAATGGTCGGGGTGACCGACCGGGTGTCTTTCAGTACGGCGACGTCGCTTTTCATGGAGTTCTCCTGAGGGTGCGTTGATTGCACACTCAGGATCTCGCTGTTTCTCACTCTTTCAACTACGATTCCATGCGCTGATACCACTTCTAAGGATTCCATTTTTGAAAACTTAGAAAGCGTTTGCCAGAAAGTGACCGTCAAATTAGGGGAAAGCCAGCCATCGTCGCCGGTAACTAAGACCAGAGCGCAGCCTTTACCTTTTTCATTCGCAATCAGGTCGGCGAGCCGTCGTATTTCGGTGACCCATCCGCGGACCTGATTGTCAACCGCTTGTTTCTGTTGCGCGTCTAAGACTGCCATATCGAATCAAGTAAATTTTTACACCGTTTTACTGCAGAGTTTTTCATCCAGTTGTGGGGCATTCCGTACCCATCGTATAGTCCCTCGTCCGGTTCATTAGTTTCGAGAAACGATCACTCCGCGATCTTGACTAGCTTGGTCGCCGTTGCTGCGTACTCGAACTAGGTACTACCAAATTCCGTCCTGCCTTCTTCGCCTAGATAGGGTTCGGAGCGCGGCGTGCGTACTGCTGGGCCTTTCCTTTTTTGAATTGGAGCAATGTCGCTTGGGTTACAGTTTCTTAGGGAGCCATTGCACTAATTGCGGCCATTACCTGTTCTTCCCCGTATTTCTTCTCAAGACGTTTGATCGTAAAAAATGCTTTAGCCATGTCCTGATAATGGTCAGTGAACAGCGCGTTGATCGTCGCGCCGGCTATCGCCCCTACTACTGGCACGATCTGCGCAGCCACTTTCTCTGTTATTACCACGCCGAATCGAGCTGCGACAGCCTCGATAAGTTTTGCCAACAGACTTGCGGTTTCTTGAGAAGTGATGCCTTTAACGCTTTTCGCAGAAATATTTGCGGTAATTTCTGTTGCCGTCAAACCGATGATCTGTTTCAGCACTTCTTTCATGGCATAGTATTGATGCCCTGGGGTGGCATTGCTACCACACTCCATGCCAAAAATCTGAACACACTCCGCACGAGTCTGGAAGTCAGCTAGCGAAAAGCCCTCAGAACGAGCGACGTCCGCCACAGCTCGCATCATGATCGTGATTGCAAAAGGAACTTCGATTAGGACCGTGCTAAAGCCAAAGAAACCGCCTAACGCGCCGGTGGCTGCAGCGCCAATCTTGTGCATTACCGTGGACGCGCTACTTCCCGGCTTATCTTCCATAGTCCACAAGGCAGCATCCGCCGCTTTGTGTAAGGCGGTCGTCACTACTTGACCGACCTTTTTTTGGTTGCTCTTTGAAAGCTTTCCCAGCACCGCTTCTACTGGTGTACCAATCAAATCTGCAAGTTTAGATGTTACGGATGGGCTATTCATTAACGTAACAGCCTGCTGCAATGCTTTATAATCGTTTGGGTTTTCAGCAAATGTGATCATATTTCTTCTTATTAGTAACAAGATTTCTAGTTCTGAGCTGAGATTCAAAAACGAGGCAGCATGCTTGATTCCATCTCGTGCTATTGTAAGCGACCGGGCATTTTTCAATGCCCCGTCGCGTCGAGCGCGGCGTGGGTACCGCCGGGTTTT
>DASVVD010000821.1:0-5304 GCA_036386715.1 Pseudoduganella sp. | reverse complement strand
GACGGCGATATGGAACGCCTTGCGCACGTCCGCCTCGGTGGTAAGGTTCAGCGTCACGCCGCGGCCATGGTTGGCGTCGTAGGGCTTGACGACGACTGGCAGGCCGATGTCCTGTGCTTCTTCCCATGCGGCATCCTCGCTGTCGACCAGTGCGCCTTCCGGGACCGGCACGCCGCACGAAGCGAGGATCTGCTTCGTCATGTCCTTGTCGCTGGCGATGCCTTCGGCGATCGCGCTGGTGTTGTCGGTCTCCGCCGTCCAGATGCGACGCTGGCGGGCGCCATGGCCCAGTTGCACCAGGTTGCCGTCGGTCAGCCGGATATGCGGCACGGCGCGCTCGGTCGCCGCCTCGACGATGCTGTTGGTGGACGGCCCCAGGCACAGGCGCTCGACCATATCCGTCAGCTTGCCGACGGCGGCCTGCAGGTCGTACGGGCGGTCCTCGATGCAGGCCATCAGCAGGTCGCGGCCGGCGGCCAGCGCGGCGCGGCCCACGTTCTCCTGCCGGGTGCGGAAGGCCATCTTGTAGATGCCGCTGCCCTCGGCGGTCTGGCGCGTCTGGCCGAAACCGGTGCGCATGCCGGCCAGATTCTGCAGCTCGAGTACCACGTGCTCGAGGATATGGCCGGCATAAGTGCCGTCACGCAGGCGCTCGAAGAAGCCGCCATGCCCGCCAACGCCGCAACGGTGCTCGACCATGCCGGGCAGCAGCGCGGTCAGCCTTTCATACAGGCCAGGAATCTTGTTTGAAGGGAAGTTTTCCAGCTCACCGATATCGAGCCAGGCTTCGATCACAGGGCGGTAGGTCCAGATGTTCGGGCCACGCAGGTAGGTCACGCGGAGAACGTCGATATCTTTCTTTTTTGTCATGTTTTTGCTCTTGTACCTCTTGCGGTATACTTCCACCCATGCGTTCGTCGGGCGATCATGGCGCGTTCGCAGAATCAGCTGCCTCTTGCGAATGTTCCTGAAGAATACAATAAATAAAAGTTGGCCCCATTCTGCCGTGCGTTAATCGTGTCAGCGCACTGATAGCCTGATCCGTTACTCACTTACATCGCATGTCCCGACAGGCCGTGTTTCAGTTGCCTTTCGTACGCACGCGTTTCCAATATTTATATATTCTCCCACTGAATTCACGTTCTTGCCAAATAGCAAAACCCACTGGAGCTTCCCGAACAATGACAACAACCGATCTTCCTCCTGGGCTGGCCCGCATCGAATTACCCGAACCCTGGCGTTCCGACACGCAATTGCAGCTTGCTCCCGGGGAAAACGTGCAAAGTGCGCTGGAGGTTGACCTCGACTCGAAATTACATTTCTCCAAAGGGATTGTGCTGCTGACGGACCACCGTATCCTGGCACGCGCGCCGGGCGCGGCATGGCAGGCCTGGCCCTACCGGCGCGGCATGGTGCTCAAGCTGCACGATCACGCCGGCGTGGGCCACCTCGAACTGGCCGACCAGCATGGCCGCCTGGCCGAATGGCGTTTCACGTTGGGCCAGAACCTGCTGGCCATCAAGCTCAGCGAGGCCTTCGCCCCCCTGCTGGAGGCATCGCTCACCGGGCATCCCGTGCATCGCGCCGAAGAGCATGCCTGCCCCACCTGCAAGGCGCCGCTCGACCCCGACCAGGATGAATGCCCGATCTGCACCAAGGTCGTGCACACGCCGCCATCGACCTGGACGCTGCTGCGCCTGTGGCGCTTCGCCCACCCGTACCGCTGGCAGCTGCTGGGCGGTTTCGTGCTGATGCTGCTGTCCACCGCGGCGCACATGATCCCGCCTTACATCAGCATGCCGCTGATGGACAAGGTGCTGATTCCCTACCAGAACGGCCAGCCGGTCGACAAGGCGCTGGTCACGATGTACATGTCCGGCCTGCTCGCCGCCGCGGTACTGGCCTGGATTTTGGGTTGGGGCAGGACGTATGTGCTGGCGCTGGTATCGGAACGGATCGGCGCCGACCTGCGCACCAAGACCTATGAACACCTGCTGCGGCTGTCGCTTGAATACTTCGGTGGCAAGCGTACCGGCGACCTGATGTCGCGCATCGGCAGCGAGAGCGACCGCATCTGCGTGTTCCTGTCGCTGCACCTGCTCGATTTCGCGTCCGACTGCCTGATGATCATCATGACCGGGGTGATCCTGTTTACGATCGATCCATGGCTGGCCATGGTCACGCTGGTGCCGCTGCCGTTCATCGCCTGGCTGATCCACCTGGTGCGCGACAAGCTGCGCACCGGCTTCGAGAAGATCGACCGGGTGTGGGGCGAAGTGACCAACGTGCTGGCCGACACGATTCCGGGCATCCGGGTCGTGAAAGCGTTTGCGCAGGAAACCCGCGAGGCCAACCGCTTCCGCGTCGCCAACCGGCACAACCTGGCCGTCAACGACAAGCTCAACAAGGTGTGGTCGCTGTTCTCGCCGACCGTGTCGTTCCTGACCGAACTGGGCCTGCTGGTGATCTACGTGTTCGGCATCTGGCAGGTGTCGCAGTCGCACATCACGGTGGGTGTACTGACCGCCTTCCTCACCTATTCGGCGCGTTTCTACGGCCGCCTCGATTCGATGAGCCGCATCGTGTCGGTCACCTCGAAGGCGGCTTCGGCCGCCAAGCGCATCTTCGACATCCTCGACCACGTGTCGTCGGTGCCGGAGCCGGCCAACCCCGTGAAACTCGGCAAGATCGAAGGCAACATCACGCTGCGCGAGGTGGGCTTCCGCTACGGCAACCGGGCCGTGAACCGGGGCGTGAACCTGGAGATCAAGTCCGGCGAAATGATCGGCCTGGTCGGCCATTCCGGCTCGGGCAAGTCGACGCTGGTCAACCTGATCTGCCGTTTCTACGACGTGGCCGAAGGCGCGATCCTGCTCGACGGCGTGGACATCCGCTCGCTGGCGGTCTCCGACTACCGCCGCAACATCGGCCTGGTGCTGCAGGAACCGTTCCTGTTCTTCGGCACGATCGCGGAAAACCTCGCCTACGGCAAGCCGGACGCTACCCGTGCGGAAATCATGGCGGCGGCACGGGCCGCCCACGCGCACGACTTCATCCTGCGGCTGCCGCAGGGCTACGATTCGATGGTGGGCGAGCGCGGCCAGGGCCTCTCCGGCGGCGAACGCCAGCGCATTTCGATCGCCCGCGCGCTGCTGATCGACCCGCGCATCCTGATCCTGGATGAGGCGACTGCGTCGGTCGACTCGGAAACCGAGAAGGAAATCCAGAAGGCGCTGGACAACCTGGTGGCTGGGCGCACCACCATCGCCATCGCGCACCGCCTGTCGACGCTGCAGCGTGCCGACCGGCTGGTGGTGATGGACCGCGGCATGGTGGTCGAAGAAGGCCCGCACGAAGAACTGATGGCGCAGGAAGGTGCCTACTACCGCCTGTACCAGGCACAGGCCCGCAACGTCGATACCGACCTGGATGACAAAGGAACGCAACGCGATGACGACAATTGACTTTACGCTGCGGCGCGATCCGTTCGGCCGCCTGGTGCTGACCGATGCGAACGGCACCGAGCACCATGGCGTGTCGCCGGTGCGTGCGTTTCCGATCCAGGCGCCGGACGAAGGGCTGGCGCTGGTCAACACGGATGGCAAGGAAGTGGTCTGGCTCGACCGGGTCGACGCCCTGCCGGCCGACATGGCCGCGCTGGTGCGCGAGGAGCTGGCGGGCCGCGAGTTCATGCCCGAGATCAGCCGCATCATCGACGTGAGCAGCTTTGCCACGCCATGTACCTGGAGCGTGGAAACGGACCGCGGCACGGCCGATTTCGTCTTGCGCGGCGAGGAAGACATACGCCGTATCGGCAACGACTCGCTGCTGGTCTCGGACATGCACGGCATCCACTTCCTGATTCGCAACCAGTACACGATGGACAAGCACAGCAAGAAAATCCTCGACCGCTTCCTTTAAGGTCCTGCACTGGCCGGCGGCGCGCCGGCCAGTGCAGGACCTTGGTCGATCAGTTCAGTCGAGATAGGGAGCGCAGGCGGCTGCCTTGCGCGCGGCACCGCTGCACACGGCGCGCCGGCATTGCACGGCGCCCGATTCGCCCGGCCCCGGGCAGCGGGCAAACACGGCGCCGTAACGGTCCTGCCGTTCCCGGTGCGACGGTGCCTCGGCGCGTACGCGCGAAGGCGCCGGTCGTGATGTTTGCGCCGATGGTGCTGACAGCGTTGCGGCAGGTGCTGCCGATTCGTCGCCAGAGGCGCCGGAGGTCTGGGCTGGCGCCACTTCGGCGGCCACCCACTCGGGCAGGTCGCGCAGCACGGCGGCCGGCACGGGCTGGCCCGGCAGGACCAACGGTGGCAGGCGGTCGTTCGACATCGCCACCGTGGGCACGCTGTTGCCCGCCCCTTCCGGCGATACATCCGGTGCCGCTGGTGGAGCCAGCCCGCGCCCCGGCGGGCCTGCCGGTCGTGCCGGCATCGAGCGCAGCGCCACGGAGCTCTCGACATTCGCGATCGCACGGTTGGTTTGCCAGGTCTGCACCGCCCACAATGCGGCGGCGGCGATGGCAGCGAGCAGAAATGCCGCGATGATCCATGCCATTTTCGGCATCAAGGAGGAGGATGAAGGCGGGGCTGCCGCGTCCGGCAGTGCCGGCTCAGGGGATGGACTGTCCGAATGCATCGCCGCACTATACCCCAACCACACAAGATTCGCGCATAAAAGGCCTGCGCCCATGACAGGTGTCTGGCCGGCATGGTGCGCCTGCGCACCGACCGTCCGGCTCGCGCACGCTACGGTAAGTCCTCATCGAGGAGATAGCATGAGCGACAAGCTGAAGGTGGAACCGGCCAACATGCCGGCAGGCGGCTGGGGATCCGTCAAGGAAGTCACGCAGATCCTGTTGCACGAGCACGTGCCTTTCAAGGACAGCGGCCTGCTGATGAAACAGAACAAGCCGGACGGTTTCGCCTGTGTCAGCTGTGCCTGGGCCAAGCCTGCCAACCCGCACCCGTTCGAGTTCTGCGAAAGCGGCGCCAAGGCCACCGCCTGGGAAACCACCAGCAAGGCGATCGGCGCCGATTTTTTCGACCGGCACACCGTGACCGAGCTGGAAAGCTGGAGCGACCATGCACTGGAAGACCAGGGCCGGCTGACCGAGCCGCTGCGCTGGGATGCCGCCAGCGACAAGTACCGGCCCGTCGACTGGGATACCGCCTTTGCCGAGATCGGCACCGCACTGCAGGCCTGCGACCGCGAGCAGGTGGTGTTCTACTCCTCCGGCCGGGCGTCGCTGGAATCGTCGTACATGTACCAGCTGCTGGCCCGCATGTACGGCAACAACAA
>DASVVD010000820.1:0-4955 GCA_036386715.1 Pseudoduganella sp. | reverse complement strand
ACCGGATGAGCACATCGGCCGGCTCGCTGGCGCTGGACGGTGTCCGCGCCGCGCGCGACGCCCATGTCACGACGCTGCTGCGGGCGGCGGGCGCCGTCATCCTCGGGAAGACCAACCTGTCGGAATGGGCCAACATGCGCTCGACGCATTCGGTCAGCGGCTGGAGCGGCCGCGGCGGCCTCACGCGCAATCCGTATGCGCTCGACCGTAACTGCAGCGGCTCCAGTTCCGGTTCCGCCGCCGCGATGGCGGCCAGCCTCGCCACGCTGGCGGTGGGCACGGAGACGGATGGCTCGATCGTGTCGCCGGCGTCGGTTTGCGGGGTGGTCGGCATCAAGCCCACGCTGGGCCTCGTCAGCCGGGGCGGCATCATCCCGATCGCGGCATCGCAGGACACGGCCGGCCCGATGGCGCGCAGTGTCGCCGATGCCGCGGTCCTGCTCGCCGCGATGGCCGGCCCCGATCCGCGCGATGCCGTCACCGCCGGGGCCAGGGCGGCCGACTACAGCGCCGCGCTCGACCGCAATGCATTGCGCGGCAAGCGCATCGGCGTGGTCCGCGATTTCTTCGGCTCCAACGTCGACCTCGATGATGTCATCGGCAAGGCATTGGCGGTGCTGCGCGCGCAGGGCGCCGAATTGATCGACGTGAAAGTGCCCAATACCGGCAAGTACGACGAAACCGAGCTGGAAGTGCTGCTGGTCGAATTCAAGGCCGGCCTGGCGGACTACCTGCGCGATTATGCGCCGGGCGCCGCGGTCGCCAGCATGGCCGATGTGATCGCGTTCAACGAACAGCATGCCGGCACCGAGCTCAAGTACTTCGGCCAGGAACACCTGCAAAAATCGCAGGCCAAGGGTGGCCTCGACAGCAGCGAGTACCAAGCCGCGCTGGCCAACAACCGCCGCTATGCCCGCGAGGAAGGCATCGACCAGGTTCTGCGCGAGCACCGCCTCGACGCCCTTGTCGCCCCGACCGGCGGCCCCGCCTGGCTGACCGATTTCATCAACGGCGACCACTATACCGGCAGCTTCTCGTCGCCCGCCGCGGTGGCCGGCTACCCTCACATTACGGTGCCCGCCGGCACCCTGCACGGTCTGCCGGTCGGCCTGTCCTTCGTCGGCACCGCCTTCACCGAATCCACGCTGATCGGCATGGCCTACGCATTCGAACAGGCCACCCATCACCGCCGCCCGCCGACATTCCCCGCCACTATCACGCGCTAGAAAAAAGCCGGCATTCCTGTAGCGAAAAAATTGCCAAAAAACGGGGACAGTCCCCTGTTGTTTTTAGCGAAAAATTGCCAAAAAACGGGGACAGTCTCCTGTTGTTTTGGGGACAGTCCCCTGTTGTTTTGCGACCAGCTCAACCGTTCGGTGTCGTATGCGGGTGTCAGTGCTGGCTGCGCCATTCGGTGAGGTAGTGCTGCGGGGTCTTGCCGAGCAGGCGCCGGAACATGCTGGTGAAGGCGCTCGGGCTGGCATAGCCGAGGCGGGCGGCGATGGCTCCCACGCTTTCGCCGCGGGCGAGCATGGGGAAGGCATGGGCCAGGTGCACCTGCTGCACCCATTGCCGGTAATGCAGTCCGGTCTCCTTCGGGAACAGCCGGATCAGCGTACGCGCGCTGGCGCCGGCGTCCTGTGCGCGGTCTTCGAGGGCGCGGCGGCTGCCGGGGTCGTCCATGATGTCGGCGCACAGCGCGCGCAGGCGGCGGTCGTGCGGCCATGGCACGGCGATCGGCACGGTTTCCATCGAGGCCAGTTCGGAAAGGATCAACTGCGCCAGCTGTTCGCCGCGCCCCGGCACCGGGTATTCCACCGGTTCGGCCGACAGCGCCAGGATCAGCTCGCGCAGCAGCGGGCTGACCTCGAGCACGCGGCAGCCCTCGACCAGCGCACTTGCGGCAGCGGCGTCGAGATACAGCGTGCGCATGTTGACGCGCGACAGCATTGTCAGCTCATGCACGATGCCGGGCGCGATCAACAGGGCGCGGCGCGGCGGAATGATCCACACACCCAGGTCCGTGCGCACGCGGATCACGCCTTCGCTGGCATACAGCAGCTGCACCCAGGGGTGGCTGTGAGGCACCACATGCTCGCCATGCTGCGCTTCGGAAGGCACGGCGGTGACCAGGCGCGGCAGCGACTGGAACTTCGGGCAATACAGCGAGGAGGGGATGAGTGTCACTTTGGCGACGATCATTGGAAGAAGCGTTCGGTCATAACATATTACACTGACGTACCATTCATCGATATCGTCGCCATGACCACCGCTTCCAACGTTCCACACGCCACCGGTGCGGCCGCCGCGCCGTCCGTACCGCAGGGTGCCGTACTGCAGATCCTGTTTTCCGTTGCCTTCGTCCACCTGCTCAACGATTGCGTGCAGGCCGTGCTGCCGTCGATCTATCCGCTGCTGAAACACCAGTTCGCGCTGAGCTTCACGCAGGTGGGCCTGATCACGCTGACGTTCCAGTGCACCGCCTCGCTGCTGCAGCCATGGATCGGCCTGTACACGGACAAGCGCCCGCTGCCGTTCCTGCTGCCGATCGGCATGTGCGTGACCCTGGCCGGCGTGGGACTGCTGGCAACGGCGGACACGTTCGGCACGCTGCTGGTGGCGGCGGGCATGATCGGTGTCGGTTCGTCGACCTTCCACCCCGAGGCGTCGCGCGTCGCGCGCCTGGCATCGGGCGGGCGTTTCGGTTTCGCGCAATCGCTGTTCCAGGTCGGCGGCAACGTCGGCTCCGCGCTGGGCCCGCTGCTGGCCGCCGCCATCATCGTCGGCCACGGGCAGGGCAAGATCGCCTGGTTCATGCTGCTCGTGCTGGTCGCGGTGGTGGTGCTGGTCAGCGTCAGCCGCTGGTATGGCGGCCACCTGAAGAACACGGTGCGCAAGGCCGCCGTGCAGCATGTGGCACCGTTGCCGCGCGGCCGCGTGATCGCCGCCATGGCGGTGCTGGCGATGCTGGTATTCTCGAAGTACATCTACATGGCCAGCCTGTCGAGCTACTACACGTTCTACCTGATCGAGAAGTTCCACGTGTCGGTCAATACGGCGCAGATGTACCTGTTCCTGTTCCTCGCCGCCGTGGCGGCAGGCACGTTCGCCGGCGGCCCGATCGGCGACCGCATCGGCCGCAAGCGCGTGATCTGGGTATCGATCCTGGGCGCCGCGCCCTTCACGCTGGCGCTGCCCTACATGGATCTCACGTGGACCGCCGTGCTGTCGGTGGTGATCGGCCTGGTGATGTCGTCGGCGTTCTCGGCGATCGTGGTGTTTGCCCAGGAACTGGTGCCGGGCAAGGTGGGCATGATCGCCGGGATTTTCTTCGGCCTGATGTTCGGTGTCAGCGGCATCGGCGCCGCGGCGATGGGACACATTGCCGACGTGGCCGGCATCGAGCAGGTCTACCGCATCGCCTCGTTCCTGCCGCTGCTGGGCATACTGGCGGCGCTGCTGCCGAAGATGGAGCGTTAAGAGCCGGCATTGCGGGCAGGGGCGAGATGCACCCCGCCTGCAATGGAGTTGCGCTCAGACCTCGATGAAGCGCATCTTGAAATTGCGCCCCTTGAAACTGCCGAAGTCGCCGGCCAGGTTGCTGGCGGCGCTCAGCCGGTCGAATGCCTCGTAGGCCATGCGGCGGTCGATCGCCACATAGGTCTGGAACTCGGTCACGTTGATCTTGCCGACGTGTTCCTTGGCCAGTTTCGCGTCGCCGGTCAGCGCGCCGAGCACGTCGCCGGCGCGCAGCTTGTCCTTTTTGCCGCCGCTGATGCACAGCGTGAGCATCGGTGCCGGGTCGCCGTGGCCATCGTCGTTGCCCAGTTCGGCGAGCGAATGCCACTCGGCCGGCGTGTTCTGGTACTCCTCGATCAGCTTGACCCACTTCTTCTCGTTCGGCGCGCACAGGGTCAGCGACACGCCGCTGCCACCGGCGCGGCCGGTGCGGCCGATGCGGTGCACGTGCACTTCGGCATCCTTCGACACGTCCGCATTGATCACCGCTTCCAGGTCGGTGATATCGAGGCCGCGCGCGGCCACGTCGGTGGCGACCAGGATCTGGCAGCTGCGGTTGGCGAACAGCACCAGGATCTCGTCGCGCTCGCGCTGTTCCAGCTCGCCGTACAGCGCCAGGGCCGAGAAGCCCTGGGCGCGCAGCGTTTCCACCAGCTCGCGGCAGTGCACCTTGGTATTGCAGAAGATGATCGCGGAGGCCGGCTGGTAGTGCCGCAGCAGCCGTGCCACCGATTCGTCGCGCGAGTCGAAACCGATCTCGTAGAAGCGCTGCTCGATGGTCGATGTGGTGTGCTGCGCCTCGATCAGCACTTCCACCGGGTCGGCCAGGAAGGCTTCGGTGGCGTGGCGGATATCGTCCGGATAGGTGGCCGAGAACAGCAGGGTCTGGCGGCGTTTCGGGCATTCCTTCACGATCGCCGCGATGTCGTCGTAAAAACCCATGTCCGTCATGCGGTCGGCTTCGTCCAGCACCAGCGTGCGGATGCTCGACAGGTCGAGCGTCTGGCGCGACAGGTGATCGCGGATGCGGCCCGGCGTGCCGACGACGACGTGCGCGCCATGCTCGAGCGAGGCGATCTGCGGGCGCATCGGCGAGCCGCCCGTCAGCACCAGCACCTTCAGGTTGGCGATGCTGCGGCCGAGCCGGCGCAGTTCGTTCGCCACCTGGTCCGCCAGTTCGCGGGTCGGGCACATTACCAGCGCCTGCGTGGCGAACCATGCGGGGTTGATGGTGTACAGCAGGCCGATGCCGAAGGCGGCGGTCTTGCCGCTGCCGGTCTGGGCCTGGGCGATCAGGTCGCGGCCTTCCAGCACGGGCGGCAGGCTCTCGGCCTGGATCGGCGTCATGGTCGTGTAGCCGAGCGTGTCGAGGTTGGCGAGGAAGGCTTCGGGCAGCGGCAGGGAAGAGAAGGAAGTCATGGCAGTCCGGTGGGGCA
>DASVVD010000819.1:0-4050 GCA_036386715.1 Pseudoduganella sp. | reverse complement strand
TCGAAGCTGTACTGGCGCGCCTGGTCGACGAACTCCTGCAACTTTCTCGGTGGCAGCGCGCCGACCCTGGACAACGGATGCACCCGGATGCGAAACAGCACTTCGTTCTTGATGATGTTGCCGACGCCCGCAAAGATCGTCTGGTCGAGCAGCGCGTCGCAGACCAGCATGTCGGGCGCGGCGCGCAGCTTCTTCAGTGCCGCGGTCGGCTTCCAGGCATCGGCCATCACGTCGGCATGCCATTCGTATGCCTTGTCGAGGTCGCCTTCGATCAGCTGCACCGCGCACGTGTAGAAATTGAGCTCGCCGCCTTCCTCGAAGCCCAGCGACAGCCGCTCGGGGCTGGTTTCCTTGCGTTCGTCGATGCGGTAACTGCCGAACATCAGGAAGTGGATCCTGATCGTAAATAGTGGCAGTTCGATCAGGAAATGCTTGCCCCAGGTGCGCAGCGACAGGATCGGCTGGCCGGGCAGTTCGTCGAACGGCACCACCTTGCTGTTGCCGTGTGCCGCCGCGATGGTGCGGCCTTCGTACGGCTGCGCCAGTTCCTTGAGGATGACGAGGGATGGGCCTTCGGGCATGCTGCGCTCCATTGGACAGGATGAGGCAGTGTCGGCTGTCGGCCGCCACCGCGCGGTTAAAACACGCACAGAACGGAAAAAAAGCCGCACGCGGCGCGAGCCGGGTGCGGCGAAGGATTGCGCCGCGAGCACGACGCATCAGGACTCCGTTGTGCGGGCTGGCCGCCCGCGGGCCTCCATCGGGAGACGGGATTACCGGTGATTACCAGTGATTGCTGGTGACTACAGGTGCTTAGGACAGGGTAGGCATGCCGGTCAGGTAGCCGACGGCGGCGCCGAAGCCGTCGCGGTAGTTGGCGCGGATCAGCGGGTCGAGCGCGGTGACGACCTTGCCGTGCAGGCCGCCGGTGATGTTGCCGGCCGCATCGCGTTTCACGCTCCAGTCGCCGGCGTGCTGGAAGTTGCTCATGATGTAGGCAAAGCCGTTGATGTCGTCCACCGCGTGCAGGCCGGTCGATTCGGCGCCGGCCGGATTCGACAGCACGCGGGTCAGCACCCTGGTATCGACGTTGTAGGCCCACAGGAAGTTGTTGACGTGCGTGCTCGAATCCTCGCCCACGAACAGCGTGCGCAGCTTTTCCGAGAACTTGATGTTGTCCGGGTTGGCCACCTTGTCGGCATTGGCGGTGTTGCCCAGCGCGTCCGGCGTGGCCAGGTCTTCGGACAGCAGCGCCGGCACGGCCGCCATGTCGACCGGCACCCATTCGCTGTCGATCGCCGCGCCGGCCGTGTCCTTCTGGCCACCCTTCAGGTTCAGCGCATACACGGCGCCGGCGCTTGGCCCCTTGATCGCAATGCCGCCCGAGCCGTCCTTCATCTGCGTGCCGATCGCGGCGATGGCCGAGTAGGCGATCTTGTCCCTGGCGTTGACGGTGGTGCCTTCCATCTTCGTGAAGCCCAGGCTGCCGCCCTTCAGCGCGGCATAGCGGTGCGTTTCCAGGAAGGCGGCGGCCAGTTCCATGCCCGGCTTGACCTTCACCCAGTTGCTCTTGCCGCTGAACGGGATTCTGGTGTAGGAGGCATCGCCCGGATCGGCGGTTTTCACGTCCATGATCTGGGTGGCAGTGAGGCGGTCGGCCAGCGCCTTGATCTCGGCACTGCTGGCCTTGCCGAGGCGAATCCAGGTCAGGTCGGCCGAACCGCCGTTGTCGGCGGTCTTCTGGCTCCATTTCGCCACGAACAGCGTGCCGGACGACAGGTCGCGTGCCTTGTCGGCCACGAACATAAACAGGCCGCCGTTGGTGGCGTCGTCGCCCATCAGCACGGTGCGCTCGTCCGGCATCACCTGCACCAGTTCGTGCGAGATGCGGCCCAGGCAGTAATGCTTTTTGATACTGCCGGTGCCGTCCGGATTGACGGTCACCTCCGGCAGGTGGCCGTAGTGGTAGGGATTGGCCGCGTCGGTCTTGCCGTACAGGTTCAGCGAGAAATCGCGGAACTGCGTGTCGGTGGCGATCGTGAACGCGTCCGGCTCGTATTCCTCGCTCGACAGGTGGGTATTCCACGGCGAGCGGCTGGCGCCGCAGGTGATCCACAGGCCGTTGGCCGGGCTGGTGTCGACGTTATGGTATTTCACCAGCGTCAGGGCACCGGTGGCCTTGTCCTGGTCCAGCGTCAGGATCGCGATCGGCGACGGCAGCAGGCCATACATCGAGTCGCCTTGCACGTTGCGGCTGGTGTATTCGAACTGCACCACGGCGAACACCGGGTTGCCCTTCACGCCCGGCACGCTGGCATTGTCCAGCTTGAGCAGCGAGCTGCCGTCCGGGCAGTCGGAGAAGAACTGGCGCCGGTTCGGATCGGTCCTGTCCAGGATCGGCTGGTTGTTGATGTCGTAGTAGCCGCCGGACAGGATGGTGCCGCCGCTGCCGTTCGGCACCATCGCGCCGGTGATGAAGAATGTCTCGTACCTGAGCGCATAGGTTGTCTTGCTGGCGTCGCTGTAGCTCGCCACCAGGGACGAGCCCACGGTGGTGGTGGCCATCTTCGCCGCCTCGGCCAGCGTCGGCGCCGCCATTGCGGTGAACGTCACGGACGACAGCGTGGCAGGTGTCGGCGTGGCCGGCGGGGTGAACGTGGACGTCTCGCCGCTGTCGCCGCCGCAGCCGGACAGCAGGGCGGCAGCGGCACTGCCGGTGGCGAGCGGCAGCAGCGGGGTCCCCGACAGGAACTTCAACAGGCGGCGGCGGGAAGGGTCGAGGTACTCGGACATGGGCAAGGCATCCAGGGTGGTGAAAGATGCCAGCATGGTAGTTGCGGCTTGTTACAACATCGTGACACCGGAAACGCTCCGGAAAAACGATCGGAGTATATTCAAGGCTTACCCATGAAAGGACATACCATGCGACTGCCATCACGCACCTGGCTGGCCGCGGCGCTGCTGGCGGCGGCAGGCGCCGCCAGCGCCGGCGTCACGGTTACTTACGAGAAGCCCGAGGAATTCATCGACATGCCGCGCTCGCCGGTCGAGCGCGACCGGGTCCTGCGCGAAGTGACCCGCCATTTCGACAGCCTGGCGAAGGACTTGCCCGCCGGGCAGCAACTGAAGGTCACCGTGACCGATCTGGACCTGGCCGGCCGCGAGGAACCGCGCCGCTGGGCCATGGACGATATCCGCATCATGCGCGGCGGCGCCGACTGGCCCACGCTCAAGCTCAGCTATACCCTCGAGGAAAACGGCCAGGTGCTGCGCAGCGGCACGGAGGCACTGAAGAACATGATGTACCAGCAGCGCATCAACCGCTATTCGTCCGGCGACCCGCTGCGCTATGAAAAGCAGATGATCGACGACTGGTTCCAGAAATCGGTGATGGGCGCGCAGGTGAGCCGGCGGTAACCGGCTTCAATCGGCATGGCCGGCCGGGCGCCACAGCCCGGCCGGCCGGCGCAGTGGCTTCGTCCTGGTTCAGCCAGGTTTCAGTCCACCCAGGTTTCAGTCCACCCAGGTTTCAATCCGCCCAGGTTTCAGTCCACCCAGTTCACGCGCGGAAACTTGGCACGGAAATCGTCCGGCATCGGCACGACTTCCTTGAGGCGGTAGTTGAAGAACACAAAGCCGTATTTCGCCATCGCCACCAGCGTGCTGTCGGCCGGGCGGGTGATGCGGAAGATGATGTCGCCGCCGTATTTGTTGAAGTCCATCACGCCCACTTCGAACAGCAGCTGGTCGCGGGCATGGGCTTCGGCGCGGTAGGTGGTGGCCAGGTCGGTGACGATGATGCCGCAGCCGTCGTCCGCGGTTTCGCGCACGCCGTATTCATACAGGAACCGCGCGCGCGCCTCGGAGATCATCGAGATCATCGAGTCGTTGCTCAGGTGGTTGCCCTGGTTGATGTCGGTGACGCGCACCGACAGCTGGGTCGAATAAATGAACTGGTCTTCGGGAAATGCGAGCTTGAGTCGGGCCATGATCGGGCGGCGCCCGCGTGGGCGCCCGGCAATGAAAAATCCATTGTAGCGTGGTCGTGGC
>DASVVD010000818.1:0-4995 GCA_036386715.1 Pseudoduganella sp. | reverse complement strand
GAAGCGGACCGTATCCGGCTGCTGCTGGCACGCAAGGTGGACGGCATTATCCTGCTCTCGGGCAATTTGCCGGACGACGAACTGCTGCATTTCGCCACCCAGCGGCCGATCGTCGTGACCGGCCGCGCGCTCGATGCGCCGAATGCGCTGGGCTTCACGATGGACAACGAGCACGGCGCCTACCTGGCGGTGCAGCACCTGATCGAACTGGGCCACCGGCGCATTGCGTTCGTGTCCGGCCCGCCCAGCCATGCCGATGCGTCGAGCCGCCTGCGCGGTTACCGCAAGGCGCTGGAAGGGGCCGGCATCGCCGTCGACCCGGCGCTGGTGGTGGAAGGCAACTTCCACGAAAACAGCGGGCTCATCGCCATCAACCACCTGTTCGAGACGCGCCAGGAGTTTTCCGCCGTGTTCGCGGCCAACGACCAGAGCGCCTATGGCGTGCGCCTGGCGCTGTACCGCAAGGGCGTGCGCGTGCCGGAAGACGTGTCGCTGGTGGGCTTCGACGACCTGCCGGGCTCCTCGTTTACCACGCCGCCGCTGACCACGGTGCGCCAGCCGCTGTACGACATCGGCCTGACCGCGATCACCGCGCTGCTGCGGCTGATCAGCGGCGACCGCGTGCCCACGCGGGTACCGCCGGTCGAACTGGTGGTGCGCGAAACCACGCTGCCGCTGACCTTATAGGCATTCCGGTAGCCTCTCAATTTACGAGGGATTTCGGCAGACTGCGGGGCAACGCATTACAATGATGGGCGTTTTGCAAACGTTGAATCTTCAGCCCCTTATAAGGAAATACACATGGAACATACCCTGCCGCCCCTGCCGTATGCCAAGGATGCGCTGCTGCCGCACATCTCGCCTGAAACCCTGGAATACCACTACGGCAAGCATCACCAGGCTTATGTCACGAACCTGAACAACCTGATCAAGGGCACCGAGTTCGAGAACCTGTCCCTGGAAGAAATCATCCAGAAATCCTCCGGCGGCATCTTCAACAACTCCGCCCAGGTGTGGAACCACACGTTCTTCTGGCACTGCATGGCCCCGAACGCCGGCGGCGCGCCGACCGGTGCGGTCGCCGAAGCGATCAACGCCAAGTGGGGTTCGTTCGACAAGTTCAAGGAAGAATTCTCCAAGTCCGCCGTCGGCAACTTCGGTTCCGGCTGGACCTGGCTGGTGAAGAAGGCCGACGGTTCCGTCGACATCGTCAACACGTCGAACGCCGCCACGCCACTGACCACCGAGAACAAGCCGCTGCTGACCGTGGACGTGTGGGAACACGCGTACTACATCGACTACCGCAATGCACGTCCGAAGTTCGTGGAATCGTGGTGGAACCTGGTCAACTGGGAATTCGTGAACCAGAACCTGGCCTGAATGACCAGGTAGTCCGGTTCTTTCGAAAAGCTCGCCACGCGGCGAGCTTTTTTCATTGAGGAGAAACGCATGAGCTATACGGCATCCCGCCACCGCTACGAGACCATGCAATACCGCACCTGCGGGCGCAGCGGCCTGAAACTGCCGGTCCTGTCGCTGGGCCTGTGGCATAACTTCGGCGACACCACGGCCGCGGCCACCCAGCGCGACATGCTGCGCACCGCGTTCGACCTTGGCATCACGCACTTCGACCTGGCCAACAACTACGGACCGCCGTACGGCAGCGCGGAAACGAACTTCGGCCGCATCTTCCGCGACGATTTCCGGCCCTATCGCGATGAACTGATCATCTCCACGAAGGCCGGCTGGGACATGTGGCCCGGCCCGTACGGCCAGGGCGGCGGCTCGCGCAAATACGTGCTGGCCAGCCTGGACCAGAGCCTGCAGCGCATGGGCCTGGACTACGTGGACATCTTCTATTCGCACCGCTTCGACCCGGATACGCCGCTGGAAGAAACCATGGGCGCACTGGCGCATGCCGTGCAGCAGGGCAAGGCCTTGTACGTGGGCGTGTCGTCCTACTCCGCGGAAAAGACCGAAGAAGCGCAGCGGCTGCTGGCGCAGTGGAAAGTGCCCTGCCTGATCCACCAGCCCTCGTACAACATGCTGAACCGCTGGATCGAAACGGAGGGCCTGCTCGATACGCTCGGCCGCCAGGGCATCGGCTGCATCACGTTTACCGCGCTGGCGCAGGGCATCCTCAGCGACAAGTACCTGAACGGCATTCCGCAGGATGCGCGCGTCAATCGGCCCGGCGGCGGCTCGCTGCTGCCATCCCACCTGTCCGAAGAAAACCTGCAGCGCGTGCGCGGCCTGAACGACATTGCCAGCGCGCGCGGCCAGTCGCTCGCACAGATGGCGCTGGCCTGGGTACTGCGCGACCCGCGCATCACGTCCACGCTGATCGGCGCCTCGAACAGCGCGCAGATCCGCGAGAACGTCGGCGCCCTGGACTACCTGGCGTTCAGCGCCGAGGAACTGGCCGCCATCGATGCGCTGGCCCAGGAAGGCGGCATCAACCTGTGGGAAAAATCGTCGGCAAGCTGATCGACGGATGAGCTCGTGTCCACCATGGGGTCAACCCCGAAAGTGGACACGGGCTCATCGCCAAATCATGGCCTGCGAGGCAGCGCCTGGGGCAAGCCCGTTGCCATTGCCGAACGCGTCCGCGCACAGACGGGATCCGACCGGCGGCATCTCAATGGTCTGCGCCGGCCGGGAATTTCCCAAGGATTGCGATGTCGGCATCCGACACGTGCAGCATGCATTTCGATTCATTGCTCAAAATGCTTTTGACCGCCCCGCCGTGCATCGGCACACTGCCGCCACACGCAAGTATCGTTGCCTTCTTGTCAACCGGGGTTCCATGCTCGACGATCGTGGTCGGCGTACCGGCGATCGTCAGCGCGTTGGCGTAGAACATGGTCGGCGCGACATAGAATTCGCTGTCCGGTCCGCTGGTATATCCCGGATGGACCACCACAAGCGCCCGGTACTTCTCGCCATTGTTGATCATCGACCGCAAGGCATAACTATGTTGATCCTGCGGATTTTGCTGCTTCCGGGCCACGGTTCTTTCCACCCAGGCGATGTTGAAGGCGATGACCGAAATGGTTGCCATGGTGGCAAGCAGGACAGTTGACCGCCATTTCATGCTGGTCGGTGCACCTCCACGAAGCATTGCTGCCGCCTTGCCGACTCCCAGGGCACAGGCAATCGCCGACAATGGCACCAGAGGCGTGGCATACCAGACCAGCTTGGTGCTGGCAGTCGATATGACTGCAAAATAGGTCAGCGAGGCTATCGTCATGAACAGGACGAACCTTCTCGATATCTGCGAGCCTTTGAAGCAGAGATATATTCCCATCAAGAAACCGGGAATCAGCCAGGGAAAGTATTTATAACTTTTGAGATACCACAGGGGACTGCCGGCGTGCCCTTCCTGGGGAACGGAATATCGGCCTCCCAGGTCATTCGCCTGCACAGCGGCAAAATAGCCAGGATCAATGTAATTCCGGAACCAGTAATAGGCAACGCACGAGGCGACCACCAGGACACAGCCCACATAAAAATAGCGCTTGCTCAACACCATCACGATCCGCCCGCGTATCAGGGCATAGGCGAAAAGTGCCGGAAGAAAGATCAATCCCTGGATGGCCTTTGTATAAAATGCCGCGACAATTGCCACCGCCATGACGGCGAAATATTTCCGCTTTTTTGTTTCTTCGCCTTCCAGGAAGAGAAAAGCCGACATGAGAAAAACGGTGGTCAGCAATGTCAGCAGCGCATCATAGTTACCGGAACGCGCGCCGTGGACATGGATGTAGCCCGGGGTAGCCAGGACGATCAGCGCCGCCAGGAATGCCTGGACTGGAAGCCGGAAGCAACGTGCGACGAACAGATACACAAACAGAACCGTGGCCATCGATGCGATTACGGACGGCAAGCGCACACCAAGTTCGTTAATGCCCACCAGCTTCATGGAAGCTGCCATTATCCAGATCAATAGTGGAGGCTTGGTATTCCAGTGATCCGGCAGCCAGTCATAAGTCGTTATGAACGAAAATCCGGTATGCGCCATCTCCAGCGCATTGTTGGCAAGCCTGGATTCGTCCCACAATTCGATTGGCGGCGCAGTCAGGCGATAAAACAGGATGGCTATGGAAGCGCACAAGAGCAGGAAAAATAACGCGATATACTGCCGCCGGAATTTTTCGTTATCCGCCGGAAAGCCGGGAACATCGCCGGCGAGCCAGGCCAGAAAGCCCATGCGCGTATCCGATCCGGGCGCCTTGGTCCTTGCGACGACGGGTGCGTTCGAAGATTGCTTGGCGAGTGGCAGTGCGTTGGTATTCATTGATTTAGGAACTTTAAGTGGCACTTGAACTGAAGCCTCGGCAGAGGGGGCAAACAGCTGCCTCCACCATTCAGGGCGCATTGCGACGTTTCACCGCACATTGCGCCATTGCACAGGGACTGCCAGGAATGCCTGGTCAGCCGAACACCTGTTTGCCTGGCGACGCAGGCAAACCACCCCGGCTTGCATCATCTTTTTGCAGCGTATGGCCGGCCTTCTGGACAACGGTGCCGGTGACGATACGCTCGATAAAATAGCGTGGCCGTGATTTTGTCTCGCCGTAAATTTTCCCGAGATAGGCGCCAATCACGCCGAGACATAACAGCTGGATGCCTCCGAGCAGGGTCAAGGGGAATACCGTCGATGCCCATCCGGGAACTGCGTGCTCGGTAAAGATGGCAATCCACAGGACCCAGGCGCCGACCAGCAGCGAGCAGCCGAATACGACGAAGCCGAGCATGGTGATCATTTGCAGGGGCACCGTTGAGAACGAAGTGATTGCCTCGCCCGCAAGCTTGAGCATCTTTGAAAGCGGATATTTCGTTTCGCCTGCGAAGCGTTCCTTGCGGACATACTCTACAGTGGTGGCCTTGTAGCCAATCAGGGGAATGATGCCGCGAAGATAAAGGTTAACTTCGTCATACTGGCGCAGCGCATCGATAATCGGACGGCTCATCAACCGGAAATCTGCGTGGTTA
>DASVVD010000817.1:0-5364 GCA_036386715.1 Pseudoduganella sp. | reverse complement strand
ACCCCGAAATCGGACACGAGCTCGAGCGTAGTAGAGTCCACCTGGGGCGCAGTCCCGGGATAGACAGGTGCTCGCGCCCACTACAGTTCAGTTCGTGTCCGAAAAGAGGGTTGACCCCAGGGTGGACACGGGCTGGGCCGTGAGGTGCTGGCGAGCGGCCGAACGGCAACCGGGCTAAAATGGTTCTTTTGGTGAAGAGAAGAAGCGAACGCATGGCCTACAAAACTATTGCCGACACGATCGGCAACACGCCGCTGGTCCAGCTCGTGCGCCTGCCGGGCGCGGAAGCCGCAGCGCGCAACAATGTCATCCTGGGCAAGCTGGAGGGCGACAACCCGGCCGGCTCCGTGAAGGACCGCGCGGCGATCTCGATGCTGCGCCGGGCGGCGGAGCGCGGCGACATCAAGCCGGGCGATACGCTGATCGAAGCCACCAGCGGCAACACCGGCATCGCGCTGGCGATGGCGGCGGCCATCAGCGGCTACAAGATGGTGCTGCTGATGCCCGAGAACCTGTCCGAGGAACGCCGCCAGAGCATGGCCGCCTACGGCGCGCAGATCGTGCTGACGCCGAAGACGGGCGGCATGGAATACGCCCGCGACCTGGCCGAGCAGATGCAGCGCGACGGCAAGGGCATCATCCTGGACCAGTTTGCCAACGGCGACAATCCGCGTGCCCACTACGAATCGACCGGCCCGGAAATCTGGCGCGACACCGAAGGAAAAGTCACGCACTTCGTCTCGGCGATGGGTACCACCGGCACCATCATGGGCGTGTCGCAGTACCTGAAGGAACAGAACGAAGCGATCCGGATCATCGGCGCGCAACCGGAAGAAGGCTCGTCGATCCCGGGTATCCGCAAGTGGCCGGAAGCCTACCTGCCGAAGATCTTCGACAAGGCGCGGGTCGACCAGATCGAATCGGTATCGCAGGCGGCGGCGGAACGCATGGCGCGCCGGCTGGCGGCGGAAGAGGGCATCTTCTGCGGCATTTCCGCGGCCGGTGCCTGCGAGATCGCGCTGCGCATCTCGCAAACGGTGGAGAACGCCACGATCGTGTTCATCGTCTGCGACCGCGGCGACCGCTACCTGTCTACCGGGGTGTTCCCGGCGTGAGGCAAAAAAGCCGGGTGCTCCCGGCCTGAAGCAAAAAAGCCGGGCTGAGCCCGGCTTTTTTTATCAGCTGTTGTTCGAGCTGCTTGCCGCCGGCGTTTCGCCTTCTTTCGGCTTGAACTGCTTGTCGCTGATGCGGAACTTGTTGCGGCGGTCGCCCATCAGGTAACGCAGGTCGCGGATCGACAGATCGCTGACCTCGTGCATGCGGATCAGCAGCGAAGCGCCGACCGGCAGGCGGTGGTGACGGATCTTGCTGATGACCGGCGGCGCCACTTCGAGCGCGCGGGACAGTGCTGCATCGTTTTTCAGGCGCAGGTTTTCGATCAGCGTATCCAGCAGACGGTTCGGGTTGTATTGCAGCAGGTCATCGCCGTCCGAATCGTTGTTCATATCAATGCCGACTTGGTTTGTCATGATGCGTCTGTTCCTTCAGTAAAGTTTAGTCTGCAAAGAATCACTCGGAGCTCATGCTTTGGGCGTTGAAGTTTCTCTTCACGGAGGAACGATCGAACACACGATTCCGGGATAACAAGTTTCATAATATATACACAATTGTACAACATTCAGCAATCTCATACCCAAGAGCAATAAAAAAATATTGCAATTTGATGACGCCGTTGTCGTATCGCAACAATTGGTGAGAATTCTACCCGAATTTGTATGGTAGATAAACTTAACGAGCGAACCCGGCTTTGTCAATCGTACAAGTTTAAGTGTAATATAAAACTTATCACCAATGCTGCATCAAAAGCAATAGTGCTCGCAACGAATGTGTGCTTACTATACATTCCAAAAAGCAACGATTCAAGCCGGATTACGCAGCTTTACACGTTCGCGCCGCGTCTTGCAGGCCTTTGCCACGTCAGGGAACAGGCCGTGCGAGGCGAATGGCACGGCCCAGCTCTATCACCGACATCGCATAGAAGTAGCTGCGGTTGTACTGCGTGATCGTATAAAAATTGTTGCTTGCAACCCAGTATTCGGTCGGCTCCGAGCCGTTTTGTAAATCTACCAGGCCATATAGCATGCCCGGCGGTAATGTCGATGTGGTGACGACTCCGGCCGCCGTCAAGTCTTCAGGACGGAATTTTGCTTCCAGGCTGCCATCGGCATGGCGTTCCCACGCCCGTTCCGGCGACACCGTGGCCGGGTAGACGATCTGCCCCGGCTGCTCGCGCTGCCAGCCATGGCCGACCAGGAACGATGCCACGCTGCCGATCGCGTCGGCCGTCGAGTTGCGCAGGTCGATATGGCCATCGCCGTCGAAATCGACGCCATACTTGAGGATATTGCTCGGCATGAATTGCGGCAGGCCCACGGCGCCCGCGAACGAACCCTGCAGCGACTGCGGATCGATGCCGGTCTGCCGTGCATACAGCAGCGTGGCTTCCAGCTCGCTGCGGAAGAAGGCCATGCGCGCCTCGCGATTCGGCGCCAGCGGGTAGGCGAATGCCAGCGTCGTCAACGTATCGATGACGCGGAAGCGCCCCGTATCGCGGCCATAAATGGTCTCCACGCCGATCACGCCGGCCAGGATCTCGGCCGGCACCCCGTACAGTGCCTCCGCGCGTGCCAGCGTGTCCGCGTTCTCGTTCCAGAAGCGCACTCCGGCGGCGATGCGGATCGGTTCGATGAAGCGGCTGCTGTACACCGTCCAGTTCTTCGGCTTGCCCGGCGGCGCCGGCTTGACCAGCTGCACCACCGAATCCAGGTAGCGTACATTGCCCATCAGCGCTTCGAGTTCGGCGCGGGTGAAACCATGCCTGGCCACCATGTCGTCCGTGAAGGCGCGCACTTCCTGCCACTGATTGAAGTTGACGAACTCGCCGGTGTAGTAATCGCTGGCGGCAGCCGGTGCCGCCTTGGCGGCCGGCTTTTTCCTGCCTTTCTTGGCAGCCTTGGCTTGCTTCGCCCTGGCCGATTCGGCAGGCGCGGCCAGCACAGGGGCGGGCAGCAGGCTCGTGGCCGCGACGGCGGCCGCCAGCAGCACGGTGAACAGGGTCTTGTTTCTCATCTTGACAGGCTCAACAGTTTAGCCAGCCGGCGTGCCGACCGGGCTCGTTCATCGTCATCCAGCGCGCGGTAGCGCAGCGCCGCATACAGCGCCAGGAATTCGGCCATGGCCGCCTTCTTGTCTTCGGGCAGCGGCAACGCCGCCACGCGCAGGGCCAGGCTGTGCGGTCCCTCGTCGGGCGAACGGCGGATACCACGGCGCGCCAGCAGCACGCAGAACCGTTCCCACGCAGTCTGCACGGGATCGCGGCGTTGCCGCGCACGAAGCAGTTTCCATCCCCACGCCAGTCCCAGCAGTGCAGGTACGGCGGCCAGGATGCGCCAATCGCGCACACCTTCCGATAATTCCTCGAGGAAATTTCTTTGCCGTTCCGGATTGTAATCCAGGACCCATTGATTCCATGCGTTATTTGCCGCATTGAAACGAAATCGTAGTTGTGCAAGCCACGATACGCCGTTGTTCCGGAAGGCGGCCAGGCCGAACGGTGCCGCTTGCGGCAGCGCTCCGCCCAGTCCCAGCCTTACCCGGTCCGGCGCCACCGCCGCAGTCGGATCGACACGGATCCAGCCGCGCTTCGCCAGCCACACCTCGGCCCAGGCATGCGCATCTGACTGCCGCACCGTCATGTAGCGGTCGAACGGATTCAGTTCGCCGCCCTGGTAGCCCGTCACCACGCGCGCCGGGATGCCGGCGGCCCGCATCAGCACCACGAACGCGCCGGCGAAATGTTCGCAGAAACCCTGCCGGGTCACGAACAGGAACTCGTCGACGGCATTGCGGCCCAGCAGCGGCGGCTGCAGCGTGTAGACGAAGCGCTCCCTGCGCAACCTGGCCAACGCCTGGTCGATCACGCGCCCGTCGTCGGTGCCGGCTTCCGTGCGCAGCTTGCGGCCCAGTTCGAGCGCCGCCGGGTTGAAGCCGGGCGGCAGCTGCAGCCACTTGCCCGTCAGGGACGGATCGAGCGCCGGCTGCACCGCATAGTCGGCATAGGCTGCGGCCCGGTAGCGCACGCGCTGCTGCAACGGCTGCACCGTGAAGCTTTCCAGCTCGTCGGAAACGCCGATCCGATGGCCGGGCACGTCCAGCGCCGGCGGCGTCAGCTCCAGCGTGAACAGCCAGCGGCGTTCGCTCGGTTCCAGCGTTATCTCGTAAGGGGCGGGCGTGCCGGCCACGCGCAGTGTCATCGCATCGCCGTCGCGGCGGTACAGGCGGCCGCCGATGCGGGTCCAGGTACGGCCGTCGTAATGGCTCAGCACCACGCCGCGCCAGTACAGCCGCTCCGATTCCGGCGCGGCACCATCGAAGCGTGCGCGGAACGCCACTTCTTCCGACAGTGCCAGGTTCGTCATGGTGCCGGGCGCCATGGTGTCGGAGATGCCGCTGCGCGGGCCGGGGGCCGGCTCGGGCATGCCCCACAGCGGTCCTTCGAAACGGGGAAACAGCACGAACAGCGCCGCCGCCAGCGGCGCGGCCAGGACGAACATCCTGCCGGCCAGCCGCAGGCGCCGGCCCAGCGGCGGCACCGTTCCCGTGTACTGGAAGGTGATCTGCGCGGCCAGCAGCACGACGATCGTGGCGGCCATCGCCAGCCCCGTCAGCATGCTCTGCGAGTAAAAGAAACCCGTCAGCATCAGGAACAGGCTGAGGAACAGCACCACGTACAGGTCGCGCCTGGCGTGCATCTCCAGCAGCTTGAAGGCGAGCAGCAGCGCCAGCATCGCCACGCCGGCATCGCGGCCGAGCAGGGTGCCATACGACTGGAACACGCCGCCCATGGCGATCAGGGCCACCGGCAGCAGCAGCCAGGCCGGCGGCAGCCTTCGGCCGCGCCACGTCAGCAGCACGCGCCACAGCAGCGTGACGCAGACGGTGCCGCTGATCCACCACGGCAGGTGCGCAAAGTGCGGCGCGATCACCAGCAGGGCGGCGCCAACCAGCAGCAGCGTGTCCTGCTTGTCGCGCGACAGCGGCGCTGCGCGCATCATGCGACGATGTCCTTGCCATGCAGCGCCAGCGCGCCCAGGCACGCGGCGCGGTGGGCGTCGCCAAGGCCGGCCACGAAGTGATGGTGGCCGAGCCGGAACGAGTAGGGCAGCACGCGCCCCTCGGCTTCGAGTACCCAGCGCGTCATCCGCGCCAGTCGCAGTTCCAGGTCCAGGCGCGCCGGCAGCTGCGCGAAGTCGAGCGCCAGTTCGGCCACGGCGCCGCCTTCGAAATGCTTGGTGACGAGCTGGC
>DASVVD010000816.1:0-7257 GCA_036386715.1 Pseudoduganella sp. | reverse complement strand
GCACAGCACGTCGATCGCGGCCTTGCGCGTAAAGCTCTTGCGCCAGACGATCACCACGCGGCGCGACGGTTGCGGATCGTCGAAAGGGCGGAACTGCAGCATGCCGTCCCTCGCATCCATGTCCGGCACCGAGGCGCGCGGCAGGACCGTCAGGCCAATGCCGGATGCCACCATGTGGCGGATGGTTTCCAGCGACGAGCCTTCGAACGTGCGCTGCATGCCGTTGCCGGGCGACGAGAAACGCGCCATCTCAGGGCACACTTCCAGCACCTGGTCGCGGAAGCAGTGACCGGCGCCGAGCAGCAGCATGGTCTCGCTTTTCAGGTCTTCGGCGGGAATGCTGGCGCGCTTCGTCCAGGGGTGCTGGTTCGGCATCGCCACCACGAAGGGCTCGTCATACAGCGTCTGCATCGCCATGCCGTGTTCGGGCAGCGGCAGCGCCATGATGGCGGCGTCCAGCTCGCCCTGGCGCAGCAGCTCGAGCAGCTTGACCGTGAAATTCTCCTGCAGGATCAGCGGCATTTGCGGGGTTTTCTCGATCATCGTCTTCACCAGCGGCGGCAGCAGGTAAGGGCCGATCGTGTAGATGACGCCGAGGCGCAGTTGCCCGGCCAGCGGATCCTTGTTCTGCTTGGCCAGCTCCTTGATCGCGGCGGTCTGTTCCAGCACGCGCTCGGCCTGCGCGACGATCTGCGCGCCCAGTGGCGTGACGGAAATCTCGGCGCCGCCACGCTCGAACAGCATGACGCCCAGCTCGTCCTCGAGCTTCTTGATCGCGACCGACAGCGTGGGCTGGGCCACGAAGCAGGCTTCGGCGGCGTGGCCGAAGTGCCGGGCGCGCGCGACGGCGACGATGTATTTAAGTTCGGTGAGTGTCATAAAGTCATTGCAAACCTGGGCGATCCGGACGGCGCTATTGTAACGGAATGGTTTTGGCGGGCCGGCCACGCATTGCGACAGGGGCCGCGCCGCCGCCTCACTCTATAATACCGCTCCACCCTTTGCCTGACTTTGCCCATGCCCTCGTTCGAAGACAAGATCTGCTCCCGTGAACAACTGCGCGCCCGCGTTGCGGCGTTGCCCAAGCCCGTGGTGGTGACCAACGGCGTGTTCGACATCCTGCACCGCGGTCATGTCACGTACCTGGCGCAGGCGCGGGAACTGGGCGCCGCGCTGGTGGTGGCCGCCAACACCGACGCGTCCGTCAAGCGCCTGGGCAAGGGCGACGACCGTCCGCTCAACACGCTGGACGACCGGATGGCGGTGCTTGCCGCGCTGGCATCGGTGGACCTGGTGGTGCCGTTCGACGAGGACACGGCACTCGAAGCGGTGCTCGAAGCGCGCCCGGAAATCTACGCCAAGGGCGGCGACTACGACATGACGGCGATCCCGGAAGGGCAGGCGGTGCTGGCCTATGGCGGCAAGGCCGTGGCGATCGACTTCGAGCATGACCGCTCGACCTCGAAGCTGCTGGCGAAGGTGCGCGAGTTCAGCGCTAGTTCTGCAGAATCGTGATCTTGCCGTCCGCTTCGAGGAAGGCGCACTTCATCCTGTGAAGCGGGCAGTCGGCCTCGCGCAAGGCCTGTTCGACATCGCCTTCGGCCACGCGGCACTTCTTCACCACGTCGTCGAACACCTTGCCGTCGCGCCCCAGCAGTACCGGGCGGCCGTCGACCCAGTCGGCAATCCTGCGGCTGCGCGACGTGGCCACGGCGAACAGCACGTTCAGCGCGATCAGCGTGGCCGCGATGATCAATCCTCCGGGCAGCGAATTGTCGCCGCCCGACAGCGAGTTCGACACGCCCTCGGAGAGCAGCATGACCACCAGCAGGTCGAACGGCGTGAACTGGCCGATCGTGCGCTTGCCGGTGATGCGCACCATCAGCAGCAGGAAGCAGTAGATCGCCGCAGCGCGCGCGATGAATTCCCACCAGGGCAGATCCATGTCGAACATAACGACTCCATGCACGTGACGATGGGTTTGCTTATACGTGCTTTCGTGTATTTATGCCAACACTGGAGCCAGTGCCTAATGCCGAGCTCGTGTCCACCTTGGGGTCACACCCCGACATGGACACGAGCTCAGCTTTAAGCAGGTCCGCAAATGCCGCGGCTGCACGGCTTACGGTCTTGACCGACACCTCGAAGTGTCCCGCAATTGCGCGCATGGTGTAGACAGTCGTGAAATGTGCCCGCGCCATCGCTTCGTTGCGGTTGCTGTAGCGTCGCTGGTATTCTTCCAAGGGCAGGGCGGACAACCGGCGCTTGGCAGTCATGGCAAAACCGCGCTCGTTGTAGTCCGCAAGCGGATCCCGCAGAACGCCCTCTTCGTTAACGAACGCCCTGTATTTTTTGATGGCGTGGTCGCGGTCGGCCATGGTGAATTGGCTCAGCAGCCATGCGTCGCCGAGCCAGTCCAGCGCGGGAGCAATGCCGCACATATGGGGATGGCTTCCCCACCGCCAGTCATCGGCCTGCTTTACCAATTTCGCTCGCACCGGGTTCAGTGTCGTATAGCGGGCAACCTCGAGCAATTGCGCTTCCCTGTTCACCATCACTGCATGGAAACGGCCTTGGTACACATGGCCGACCAGGCCGTGATGCCAGTTGAATTTCTGCGCGTAAGTACTGTTGAAGTACTGCATCCCTTCCGAAAGATTACCTTCCACTGTCTCAATCAGCATGTGGTAGTGATTCGGCATCTGGCAAAACGCGTAGACGGTGAAATTGAAGCGCCTCACCGTGGCTGCCAGGCGATCTTGCCAGATCAGGAAGTCGCGATCATCGAGGAATATGCGGGCGCGCCGATTACCTCTGGTTGTAATGTGGTAAAAAGCGCCTGGGTATTGGATGCGGGGAGGTCGAGCCATCCCTTCACGCTATCACGCACGCGTTTGCGTGATATGCGCCGAAGCAAGGTTACTTGATGGGTTCGTGTCCATGTCGGGGTGTGACCCCATGGTGGACACGGACTCATGCTTGGTTACGCGCCGCCGTCGTAGCCGTGCTGGCGCCACGCCTCGTAGACCACCACGGCCACGGTATTGGACAGGTTCAGGCTGCGGTTGCCGGGCCGCATTGGCAGCCGGATCCGCTGCGGCAGCGGGAACGTTTCGCGGAACTCCGGTGCCAGGCCGCGCGTCTCGGAACCGAACACGAACACATCGCCGGGCCGGAACGCCAGCTCGGCGAACGGCGTCGAGCCGTGCGTGGTCATCGCGAACATGCGCGACGGCTCGGGTGCGACGGCGGCAAGGAACGCGTCCCAGTCCTTGTGCACCTGCATCTGCGCATATTCGTGGTAATCGAGCCCGGCGCGCCGCATCTTGGCATCGTCGAGCGGGAAGCCCAGCGGTTCGATCAGGTGCAGCTGCGCGCCGGTATTGGCGCACAGGCGGATGACATTGCCGGTGTTCGGCGGGATTTCCGGATTGACCAGGACTACATGAAACAACGCATTCTCCTTGCTATCGACATCAGTTCCTGACGTCACTTCACTGTTATAACCATCATGGATGCAGCTTGCGTGGCGGCGTGCGGGCAAACACCAGGTTGGTCACCCGCGCGGCGCCGTGGCGCTTGAACACGGCGGCCAGTTCGCCCAGCGTCTGGCCGCTGCTCATCACGTCGTCGACAATGCCGATGTGCCGGCCTTCCACCAGCGCGCGGTCCGGCACGGCGAACACATGGGCCACGTTGGCGTGACGCCCGCGGCCATGCAGCTTGCTCTGCGCCGACGTTTCCTGCACCCGCGCGGCCAGCCGCGGTGCCACGGCGATGCCCAGCAGCCGCCCCAGCGGCCGGGCGATTTCCAGCGCCTGGTTGAAGCCCCGGTCGGCGAGACGCCCCGGCCCCAGCGGCACCGGGCACAGCAGGGCAGGGGCGGCGAAGGTTGGCAATGCGGCCGGCGCTACCGCCTGGAGCGCACGCACCGCCTCGGCCAGCAGTCCGGCGAACAGCCGTGCGTGGGCCAACTGGCCGCCGAATTTCAGTTCGAGCACGAGCCGGTCCCAGGGCAGCGCATACGGGGCCGCCACCACGGTCGCATCGAAAGCGGGCCGGCGCACCAGGCATGCGCCGCAAAGCTGCACCCCGCATCCGGGCGGCAGCGGGTCCGCGCAGACCGGGCAGCGTGGCTCGACGGCGCCCAGGAACTGCGCACGGCAAGGCGCGCACAGCGCCTCCCGCCCGTGCGCGCCGCACAGCACGCACGGGCAGGGCAGAAGTGCGGCCAATGCCTTTGCCATCGGTTCGCTCCAAGCATGTAGACTGCGCACATTATCGCACTCAACCCAAGAATGCCCATGCAAGCCCCTGCCCGTCCCCCCAAACTCTCCGCTCCGATCGACCTGGAGCGGGTTCGTTCCCTGTTCGCGCGGCCGGAGCGCCTGCGCAACGCCGCTTTCCTGCGGCGCGAGATCGCCTCGCGCATGCACGAACGCCTGCAACTGGTGCGCCTCACGCCGCAGCGGGTGGTCGATGCCGGCTGCGGCAACGGTGCCGATCTGCCAATATTGCAGAAAGCGTATGCCGCGGCCCAGATCCTCGGCATCGACGCTTCCATGCCAATGCTGAAAACCATCGATGGCCAGGGTGCCCGGGGGTTGAACCGCCTGATCAGCAAGCTGCTGCCCGCCAAGAGCGGCATCGACCTGGTGTGCGGCGATTTCGCCGACCTGCCGCTGGCCGCATCGAGCGTCGAGCTGGTATGGTCGAACCTGGCATTGCACTGGCACCCGCAGCCGGACCGCGTGTTCGCCGAATGGCGCCGCGTGCTGCGCACCAACGGCCTGCTGATGTTCTCCTGCTTCGGTCCGGACTCATTACAGGAAGTACGTACTGCCTTTACCGATATCGATCTTGCACCCCATACACTGCCATTCGTGGACATGCATGATTTCGGCGACCAGCTCGTCGAAACCGGTTTCTCGACGCCGGTGATGGACATGGAAAAGATCACCGTCACGTACGATGATCCGGCCAGCCTGCTGGCGGATGTGCGCGCGTTGGGCGGCAACCCTTTGAGCACCGTACGTAAAGGCTTGCTCAGCCGTTCAGCCCGTGAGAAGCTGTTCGCGGGATTCGAAAAACAACGGCGCCCGGATGGCAAGATCGGGCTTACTTTCGAGGTCATTTATGGTCATGCTTTCAAGCCGGAAGCCAGGGTCACGAAAGATGGCGAAGCCATCATCCGCTTCAGTTCCAGGCCGCCAAAACGGTAACCCGTGTTGTGGCATTGCAGCATTAACAGAGGAGCATTTACCTTGAACCTGCTCGGAAATACTGCTTATAATCCTTGACTGTTTTGGCACCCTTTTTCCATACGGACATCAAGATCCTCACGTGGACAAGTCAAAATTCTTCAAGGCATCAATAGCCCGCGTCATCGGCACTATCGGGCCTGCCGCTGGCAATGGTCATGGCGCCGGCAGGGGCCGCAGGTGTTGGATGCACGAGACGGTACGACGGCGATCCACCTTCACAGGCAGGTCGCCGCTATAAAAAATTTTTCTTATATCTTGGGTTGGTTTTGGGGATCATATGAAACTTGCAAAGCGACTTACATCGTTGCTGGCCGCGTCATTTGCGGCGCTGGCCTGCTTGCCGGCCATGGCGGCGACGGCAGCGACGGCAGCGACGGCACCAGCAGGAAACGGCACTTATTCGGCGGCAACGGGCGGTACCGGCGGGCCGATCGCAAACCAGCTGGATCTGCAGCCGGCCGCCACCCAGATCGCCGCGGAAATCAACACCCTGCACAACTGGATGATGATCGTCTGCCTGGTGATTTTCGTCGCCGTGTTCGGCGTGATGTTCTACTCGATCCTGAAGCACCGCAAATCGGTGGGCCACAAGGCCGCCACGTTCCACGAATCGACCGCCGTTGAAATCGCCTGGACGGTGGTGCCGTTCCTGATCGTCATCGGCATGGCGCTGCCTGCCACCCGCACCGTGGTCGGCATGAAGGATACGTCGAATGCCGACATCACCATCAAGGCCACCGGCATGCAGTGGAAGTGGGGCTACGACTACCTGAAGGGCGAAGGCGAGGGCATCTCGTTCCTGTCGAACCTGGCGACCCCGCGCGCGCAGATCGGCGCGCCGGGCGCTCCCGCCACCGAGGCGCGCGGCGCGAACTACCTGCTGGAAGTGGACAACGAGATGGTCGTGCCGGTCAACAAGAAGGTCCGCATCGTCACCACCGCGACCGACGTGATCCACTCCTGGATGATTCCCGCGTTCGGCGTCAAACAGGATGCCATCCCCGGCTTCGTGCGCGATACCTGGTTCAAGTCCGAGCATACCGGCACCTTCCGCGGCGCCTGCGCCGAACTGTGCGGCAAGGAACACGCGTTCATGCCGATCGTGGTGCGTGTGGTCACGGCCGACGAATACACGGCCTGGGTCAACACCAGGAAGGCCGAAATGGCCGCGCTGGCGGACGATCCGAACAAGACCTGGACCATCGACGAACTCAAGACCAAGGGCGAGAAGGTGTATTCCACCAACTGCGTCGTGTGCCACCAGGCCAACGGCAAGGGCGTGCCGGGCGCGTTCGCAGCGCTCGACGGCTCGCCCGTCGTCAACGGCGGCAAGGGCGACCAGATCCACGTGCTGCTGAACGGCCAGAAGTCGGGCAAGTACCCGGCCGAGATGCCGGCCTGGAAGCAGCTGTCGGATACCGACATTGCCGCGGTCATCACCTACACGCGGAACAACTGGTCGAACAAGCCAGCGGAAAACATCGTTCAACCGGCTGAAATTGTGGCAGCACGCAAGTAATCAGGAGCATTACGATGAGCACGACGACACTCGACCACGGTCAGCACGACGCCGACCACGCGCAGGGCCACGATCACGCACATGATCACACGCATGATCACGACCACGACCACGCACACCCGAGCGGCATGGGCCGCTGGCTGTTCGCCACCAACCACAAGGATATCGGCACGTTGTACCTGTGGTTCTCCTTCATCATGCTGCTGTCCGGCGGCGTGCTGGCGCTGATGATCCGCATGGAGCTGTTCAAGCCGGGCCTGCAGTTCTTCCAGCCCGAGTTCTTCAACCAGCTGACCACGATGCACGGCCTGGTGATGGTGTTCGGCGCCATCATGCCGGCGTTCGTGGGCTTCGCGAACTGGATGATCCCGCTGCAGATCGGCGCATCGGCCATGTCGTTTGCCCGCATGAACAACTTCAGCTTCTGGCTGCTGCCGCCGGCGGCGCTGCTGCTGGTGGGCTCGTACTTCGTGC
>DASVVD010000815.1:0-6798 GCA_036386715.1 Pseudoduganella sp. | reverse complement strand
GCTCCGTACCGGATAATCCAATTCTTCCCCATGCGCACCCTTGAACAACCAAATCAGTGGCCGGCCCGTATTGGGGGACACGTATTGAATGCAATCGTGCCACTCCAGATCGGCAACAGCGCGAGGCGTCCCCTTTTTCTTCAAGTATTCCGGCGTCGCGAAGACACCCAGCGACGCGTCTTCCAGTTTGTATGCCACCAACCGTGAATCGCGCTGGATGCCGAGCCGTATCGCCACATCGAAGCCCTCTTCCACGAAATCGATGATCTTGTCCGAGATACTGAGCTCGATCTCGATCTGCGGGTAAGCTTCCGTAAATCGAGGCATCAGCGGCAACAAGCGATGCGTCCCATAAGCAGCACTGACGCTGATGCGCAGCAGTCCGCTCGGCACAGTCTGCGCGCCGGTAATCGCACGCTCAGCTTCAGCGATCTGCTCCAGCGCCACCTGGCATTCCTTCCAGAAGAGCTGGCCTTCGTTGGTGACCTTGATACTTCGCGTTGTGCGGGAAAACAGCCCTACACCCAGACGCCGCTCCAGCCTGCTGATCGATCTGCTGACGGCAGCAGGGGTAAGACCGAAGAACTCCGCCGCTGCAGTGAAACTGCCCAACTCTGCCGCTTTGCAAAATTGCTCGATGCTGCCGAGCTGCATGGTATCCACGCTGGCCATGATCTATTCCAAAATGTAATAAATGAAGTGATTCTAGCCCCATTTATCCGCAATGAACAAATCAATACACTTCAGTCATTGCTTGCGTAACGACTAGTGCAAGTAAGCCCGCGAGTACACAAAGCTCACCACATCGCCCGCTCTTACGAAAGGAAATAACCATGACCACCAAACTCCGCCTCTTTACCTCGCCTTCAGCTTTCCCCAATCCGCAGCGCCTGCGCCTGTTCATGCACGAAAAAGGCATTGCCGACCAGTTCGAGGAGCAAATCTACGACATGACCCCGGGCGGCGAACAGCGCCAATGGCCGCATCTGAAAATGAATCCGTGGGGTGAAACGCCCACTCTGCAGCTGGCCGATGGAAGTTTTATATCTGAAACCGCCGCCATCGTCCGCTATCTCGACCAGGCTTATCCCGGTCGGCGCATCATGGGCGAGGACCCGTTGCAGCAGGGGCTGGACACTATGTGGGATAACCGCGTCTGGGTGCATATTCTCTATCGCATCGTCACTGCATTCCATGTCCTGCACCAGGGGCTGGGACCGAAACTGGAACTGACGACCAATCACGCCTGGGGAGAGCATAGCCGCAAGGAGGCACTGGCACATGCAGCACTGGTCAACCAGCACCTGTCGGATGGGCGCGACTGGCTCCTCGGCGGGGACGAGCCGACCTTCTCGGACATCACACTGGCAACCGCGATCGCTTTCTCCAAATTCCCGATCAATGCCACTCCGCTGGACGAGCGTTTCGAGCATCTGGATGCGTTCTGGCGCCGCTGGCAGCTGCGTCCGAGCTTCCAGGCCGCCTACGCGGACGGGAACAGCGGCATACCGGAACTGGATGCTTTGGCCAGGACGAAGGCCGAGGGGAAATAATCCATCGCACCAGGTGAAGTGCAAGCACATCGTCATGATCGAGATGAGCGGCCTCGATCAAATGTTGTGAACAACAAATGGCCGGTAGCGCAAATGCCACCGGCCATTTTCACATCGCTGCCTGCCTGAACGCCGATTCCGGCGAAGTCTTCATGCACCACTCTGCGGGGCATCATTCCTGCGGTCCCGGCCATTTGCAACGCCGGACGGCGCATCGGTGGCTGCCACGATCAACGGGCTGAGCGTTTCCGCCCGGCGATGGACAACCATAAACCGGCACGGGTACCATCGCCGGACACTAATATATTAGCGATGAAGCATGCCGGTGGTGGTGGCCGGCATGTCACGTGATCGAGAAACGATGAAGAAATTCCTGATGGCGTTGCTGGTGGTGGTGGGCGGCACGGTGGCCGGCGCGGCCGCTGCCGCCGCGGGCGCGGCCGACCTGCGGCCCACCTTCCTGCTGACCGGCGCGGCGTCGCGCGACAGCCAGGACCTGTCGGGCCAGTGGACCTATTCAAAGGACCTGTACCGCACCGGCCTGACCGACATCAACGGCTGGGTCGCCAAGTCGCGCATGCAGCGCTACCGCGACCTGGATGTGGCAACCGAGGAAGCGCGCGGCACCACCGATTTCTATGAATTCGACATGGACCGCGGGCCGCTCATGGTCGTGCCGGGCGCGTGGAACGCTGCTACGCCGGAGATGCGTTATTACGACGGCCTGGTGTGGTTCCAGCGCAAGTTCAAGGCAGCCGCGCCCGCGGTGGCAGGCGAGGGCGGACGGGCATTCCTGCGCTTCGAAGCCGTCAACTACAGGGCCATCGTTCACCTCAACGGCAAGGAAATCGGCCGGCACGAGGGCGGCTTCACGCCGTTCGTGCTGGAAGTGACCGGCGCGCTGCGCGGCGGCGACAACCGGCTGACGGTGGCCGTCGACTCCACGCACGATGCGCAAACGATTCCGACGGTCATCACCGACTGGGACCTGTACGGCGGCATCACGCGCCCGGTGCGGCTGATCCGCACCCCGGCCACGTTCATCGACGATGCCACGCTGACCCTGAAGACCGATGGCCGCATCGCCGGGGAAGTGCGGTTGCAGGGTCCCGGGGCGGCCAACCAGCCGGTGACGGTGGCGATCGGCGCCTTGTCGACGGCCACCGCCACGACCGATGCGAACGGGCGCGCCGTGTTCGATCTCCCGGCGCCGGCGAAACTGGAACGCTGGTCGCCGGACAGCCCCAGGCTGTACGACGTGCGCTTTTCGGCGGCAGGCGATGCGGTGCGCGACCGGATCGGCTTCCGCACGATCGCCGTCAAGGGCAACCAGATCCTGTTGAATGGCAGGCCGCTGTTCCTGCGCGGGATTTCCCTGCACGAGGAGGAGTTCGGCCCCAACCCGGCCCGCAACATGACGGAACAGGCATCGCGCGCACTGCTTGCCGAGATCAAGCACGGCCTGCACGCGAACTACGTGCGGCTGTCGCATTACCCGCATTCGGAAACCACGGTGCGGCTGGCGGACGAGATGGGCCTGCTGGTGTGGAGCGAGATTCCGGTCTACTGGACGGTGGACTGGGAAAACCCGGCCGTGCTGCGCAAGGCGCTGGCGATGCAGGCCGAAACAATCTATCGCGACCGCAACCGCGCCGCCGTGGTGCTGTGGAGCGTGGGGAACGAAACGCCGGTATCGCCGGCCCGCACCGCTTTCCACGGCGCCATGGCCGACAACGTGCGCGCGCTCGACCCGACACGCCTCGTCAGCGCCGCGCTGCTGGTCGAGCGGCACAAGGAGAACGGCGAGGACGTCACCGCGATCAAGGATCCGCTGGTCGACAAGCTCGACGTGCTGGCCGTGAACACCTACGCCGGCTGGTACGGCAGCGATCCGCTGGACGCCTTGCCCACGCTGAAGTGGAAAGTGCCGGGCGACCGGCCGCTGATCCTTTCCGAATTCGGCGCCGATGCGCTGGCTGGCTACCGCAACGACGGCATGAAGAAATTCACCGAGGAGTACCAGGCCGAGTACTACCGCAAGACGCTCGCCATGGCCGCTGGGATCCCCACGCTGCGCGGCCTGTCGCCATGGATCCTGAAAGACTTCCGCTCGCCGCGGCGCGAACACCCGGTCTTCCAGAATGGCTGGAACCGCAAGGGGCTGGTGTCCGAGACGGGCGTGCGCAAGCAGGCGTTCGGCGTGCTGGCCGACTACTACCGTGCCAAGGCCGCCGCAACGCCGTAAGGGCCGGGCCCGTGCCACACAGGCGGGGAGCGAGGCTCCCCGAAATCCTTGTCGCGCCGCCATGTGACAGGGACCCTGCAGTAAACAGTTGCTGCGCGGTCAATCCTGTCACCATGCTACGATCCTTCCTTCGCTAGATTCGAGGGTGGGTAAGTGGAGGCTCTTGTTCTGATCGGCCTGATCGTGTTGAATGGCGTGTTTGCGATGTCGGAAATCGCGCTGGTGACGGCACGCCGGGGCAAGCTGATGAAGCTGGCGGGCGATGGCGACCACGCCGCGGCCGCCGCGCTGAAGCTGGGGGAAGACCCTACCCGGTTCCTGTCCACCATCCAGATCGGCATCACGTCGATCGGCATCCTCAACGGCATCGTCGGCGAAGCGGTGCTGGCGGCGCCGCTGTCGCGCTGGTTCGTCGGGCTCGGCATGGGCGACCAGCCGGCGCGCATCATCGCCACGGCCGGCGTCGTCATCGTCGTCACCTATGTGTCGATCGTCATCGGCGAACTGGTGCCGAAGCGGCTTGGCCAGATCGCCCCGGAAGTGGTGGCGCGGCTGGTGGCGCGGCCCATGCAGAGCCTGGCGCTGATGACGCGCCCGTTCGTGATGCTGCTGACCGGCTCCACCCACGCGATCCTGCGCGTGATGGGCGTGCGGCAAACCGCGCAGAACAGCGTCACGCAGGAAGAGATCCATGCGATGCTGGAAGAAGGTTCGGAAAGCGGCGCCATCGAGCAGCACCAGCACGACATGGTGCGCAACGTGTTCCGGCTCGACGACCGCAAGCTCGGCTCGCTGATGATCCCCCGCTCCGATATCGTCTATCTCGACATGCGGCTGACCGTCGAGGAGAACCTGGCGCGCCTGCTCGACTCGGAACATTCCCGTTTTCCCGTCTGCGACGGTGGCCTGGCCAATGTGCTGGGCGTCGTCACCGCGAAGCAGGCGCTGGCCGTGGTGGCGAAAGGGCAGGTGCCCGATTTCGCCACGATCGCCCAGCCGGCCGTCTACGTGCCCGAAACGCTGACCGGCATGGGGCTGCTCGACCAGTTCCGCGCCAGCGGCATGCAGATGGTGTTCGTCATCGACGAATATGGCGAGATCGAAGGCATTGTCACGGTACAGGACATGCTCGAGGCGCTGACCGGCGAATTCACGCCGCGCAACGTGGAAGAGGCATGGGCAGTGGTGCAACCGGATGGCTCGTGGCTGCTGGCCGGCACGATCCCGGTCCATGAGCTGAAGGATCGCCTGGCCCTGCGTTCGGTACCTGAAGAAGAGAAAGGCCACTACCACACGATCAGCGGCATGATCATGCTGCTGCTGGGGCGCCTGCCCGTGGCGGGCGACACGCTGCTGTGGGAAGACTGGCGCTTCGTCGTCGCGGACATGGACGACAAGCGCATCGACAAGGTGCATGCCTTCTTCCTCGGCAAGGAGGAGGAGGCGCCCGAAGGCGCCTGAGCCATCCTGGCGGTACCGCTGCCGGCGCGGGCCCGACGGCATTCCGCGACCACCCTGTCACATCGTCACTTCATTACTTCTTCACTTGCGAAAGCGCGAATAGAACAGCAGGCTGGTCGCGCCGACCAGGAACATCAGCCAGCCGGCCGGCTCCGGCACGGACGCGACCGGAACAGGCGGATTCGACGGGCCCCGGAATGGCCCTCCCGGGCCGGGCGTCCAGTCGTCGAACGGGCGTATCGGCAGGCTTGGCGGAGCAGGCGTCGGCGCCGCGGCGGCCAGGCGGGCCATCGCATCGGTGGTCTCGATGTCGATTTCCGGCGCGCCGGCGGGCTCGGGAATCCAGCCCGGGCGGTGCGGGAAGGCCGGCATGTTTGCAGCGGGGCCGCCGCCGCCTTCTTCGCCGGGACCGTTGCCGCCGCTGCTTTCGGCCTTGCGGATCCGGCTGATATTGCCGCAAACGCGCGGCACGATCAGGCAGTAGCCGTCGGCGCAGTACACCTTGGCCGGTTCGCGCGCGCTTGCCGGCCAGCGTTCGCGCGTCACGCGTTCGCACACCGTCTGGCGGCCGAAATGCATGTCGGTAATCCCGGCCCCGTAGGCGCTGCGGCCGAGGACGGCATCACGCGTGATGACCACGTCGTCGTCGGCAGTGCCGGCGTCGATCCTGGCTACCAGGCGGGCACGCGTCGCGGCCGGAATGTCGACATAGCGCGAGACCGCTTCCGTGGCCGTACCGCGGTAGGGATTCCGGCCAGGGGTATTCCAGGAACAGGCGGGAACCATGGCGGCTGCCGTCACGGCGGCCGAAGCTAATAACAGGGACATGTGTAAGAGCGCCCGGGGCGCCGCACTGCGATGGCTATTGCGATTGCGGACGGCCTGCCATCACGGCCGTCCGGGTGACGATCTGGGCACCGGACTTTGGTGGCGTTATCTCGGCCACGGCACGGATCGTATCACTGGAAAACTGCCTAACGACAACTTTTAGTTGTAATAATGCGAAAATGCAACAGCAATGTTGCACCGATGCGCCATAGTTCTCTCCGGAATTAAACTGCCTCAATAACCGGCGGCAGGGCAGGATTATACTCGAAGTTACCAAAAGTCAATTAGGGGTACCTCATGGCAATCCTGCTTGCTACTGCCGCCGTGGCCACCGCCATGCTGTCGCACTGTTCGTGGAACAGTCCCGGACGCAACCCCTACCGCGGCAGCGTGCGCGAGGCGGTGTCCCGCTACCTTGATATTCCAGGCCCGGTACGTGCCGAACTCATCGCAAGGATCGAGGGCGGGCACGCGGACGATACGGTGGCCATCACACGGGGCAGCATCGCCGGCAAACACGACTACGGTCCACAGATCACCGGCATGCACTTTGGCCAGCGCACCCTGTGCGACAGCGTGGCGCGCGACGGCTGGCCAGCCACGGCGCGCGAGCCAGCCGCGGTGTACTGCGTGGGCGACGAATGCGTGATCGTGCCGGAAATCTGCGCCAATATCAGCCGCGTGCGAAGGGTGGGGGCAGGCAGCGGCATC
>DASVVD010000814.1:0-10385 GCA_036386715.1 Pseudoduganella sp. | reverse complement strand
GAAGCGGATGCAGACATCGAACTGGTCGTCCGCCAGCGGCGGCGGATCGACCGACAGCTGCAGCTGCACGTCCACTTCCGGGTAGCGCAGCACGTATTGTGAAATCGCCGGCGCAATGTGCAGCCGGCCGAAGCCCAGCGTGGCATTGACCCGCAACTGCCCCTTCGGCGTGCCCTTCGATTTCGTCAGCATCTGCTCGAGATCGGCGATCTCCTGCAGGATGCGCTGCGCGTGCTCGATCAGCACCTCGCCCTCCGGCGTCAGGCTCATGCGCCGCGTGGTGCGGTTCACCAGCGGCACGCCGATGCGCCCTTCCAGCAAGGCGAGGCGCTTGCTGACGGCCGATGTGGTGATGCCCAGTTCCCGCGCCGCCGCGCTCAGGCTGCCACTGGTGGCCAGGGTGACCATGAACGCCAGTTCCGCGGGCTGCAGGCCAGCTTCCATTATTGAGCTCCAGGTTAACAACGGATTGAGTTTAGCCGCCATCCAGGCGTGAGTCCAGGGACTACAGTGGCTCCACTTTCATTCGTTACAACACAGGAGACACCCCATGAAGACTTACCAGATCGCAACCATCCCTGGCGACGGCATCGGCAAGGAAGTGGTTCCCGCCGGCCGCGAAGTGCTGGCCGCGCTGGCCGCAGGCAGCAGCACATTCCAGTTCGAATTCGAGGACTTCGACTGGGGCGGCGACTACTACCGCCAGCATGGCGCGATGATGCCGGCCGATGGCCTGGACGCGCTGCGCGGCAAGGACGCCATCCTGTTCGGCTCGGCCGGCGACCCGCACATTCCCGACCACATCACGCTGTGGGGCCTGCGCCTGAAGATCTGCCAGGGCTTCGACCAGTACGCCAACGTGCGCCCGACCCGCATCCTGCCGGGCATCGACGGGCCGCTCAAGCGCTGCGCGCCGCAGGACCTGAACTGGGTCATCGTGCGCGAAAATTCCGAGGGCGAATACTCCGGCGTGGGAGGCCGCGTGCACCAGGGCCACCCGATCGAAGCCGCCACCGACGTGTCGATGATGACCCGCACCGGCGTCGAGCGGATCCTGCGCTTTGCGTTCAAGTTGGCCCAGTCGCGCCCGCGCAAGCTGCTGACCGTGATCACCAAGAGCAATGCGCAGCGTCACGCCATGGTGATGTGGGACGAGATCGCGCTGGAAGTATCGCGGGACTTCCCGGACGTGAAGTGGGACAAGGAACTGGTCGATGCGGCCACCGCGCGCATGGTCAACCGCCCCGCCACGCTCGACACGATCGTGGCCACCAACCTGCATGCCGACATCCTGTCCGACCTGGCCGCCGCGCTGGCGGGCAGCCTGGGCATCGCGCCGACCGGCAACATCGATCCGGAACGCCGCTACCCGTCGATGTTCGAGCCGATCCACGGCTCGGCGTTCGACATCATGGGCAAGGGCCTGGCCAATCCGGTCGGCACGTTCTGGTCGGCCGTCATGCTGCTCGAACACCTGGGCGAGCACGAGGCGGCGGCGCGCTTGATGGCCGCGATCGAGCACGTGACCGCGAACACGGCCCTGCACACCGGCGACCTGGGCGGCAAGGCCACCACGGCCGACGTGACCCGCGCCGTGTGCGAATACCTGGCAGGCGACGAGGTGCGCAAGGCCGCCTGACGGGCCGGGAATGAAGCAAGCAGTGGCATGAACCAAGCAGTCACTTACGCCGGTCCCGACCAGCCGCCAAGAGCATGGCGGGACCAGCGCGGCAGTACCCACGCCAGTGGGACCCAAACAGGAGACAACCATGTCAACACGATTCTTTGGAAAGCTGTATGTCCAGGTGCTGATCGGCGTGTTCGCCGGCGGTGTCCTGGGCGTTCTCTATCCCCATTTCGCCGCGGACCTGAAGCCGCTTGGCGACATGTTCATCCGCCTGATCAAGATGGTGTTCGCGCCGGTGATCTTCGCCATGGTGGTGCTGGGCATCGCCAGGATGGACAGCATGAAGGAACTGGGGCGCGTCGGCTCCCGCGCGCTGGTCTACTTCGAAGTCATGTCCACCTTCGCGCTGGGCCTGGGCCTCGTCGTCGTCAACATCGCCCAGCCGGGGGTGGGCATGAATGTCGACGTGCACACCCTCGATACCAGCGGCATCAAGAACTACACCGCCGCCGCCGGCCACGCCGGCGGCTTCGTCGACTTCCTGCTGCACATGATCCCCACCAGCGTGGTCGATGCGCTGGCGAAAAACGATATCCTGCAGATCCTGGTGTTCGCCACCATGTTCGGCGTGGCGCTGTCGCACATGGGCCGCCGCGCCAAGCCGGTGGTCGACTTCCTGGAAGCGTTCAGCAACAGCATGTTCATCGTCGTCGGCATGATCATGCGCGTGGCCCCGCTGGCCGCGTTCGGCGCGATCGGCTTCACGGTCGGCAAGTACGGCCTGGGTTCGCTGGTGTCGCTGGGCTACCTGATGGCCTGCATGTACCTCACCTGCGTGGTGTTCGTGGTGGCGGTGCTGGGCACGGTGGCGCGCATCGCCGGCTTCAGCCTGTGGAAATTCCTGCGCTACATAAAAGATGAAATCTTCACCGTGCTGGGCACCAGCTCGTCCGAATCGGTGGTGCCGCAGCTGATGCGCAAGCTGGAACATGTGGGCGTGTCGAAGCCGGTGGTCGGCCTGGTGATCCCGTCCGGCGTCACGTTCAATCCCGACGGCCAGTGCATTTACTACACCATGGCGGCGATCTTCATCGCCCAGGCCACCAACACGGCGCTCAGCCTGACCGACCAGCTGGTGGTGCTCGGCGTGCTGATGGTGACGTCGAAAGGCTCGGCCGGCGTGACCGGCTCCGGCTTCATCACGCTGGCGGCCACGCTGGCATCGATGGGCAAGATCCCGGTGGAAGGCATGGTGCTACTGCTGGGCGTGGACCGCTTCATGTCCGAGGCACGGGCCATCACGAATACGATCGGCAACGCCGTCGGCACGATGGCGATCGCCCAGTGGGTGGGTGCGCTGGACCGCAAGCAGATGCACCGCGTGCTGGACGGCCAGTCGTCGCCCGAGGAGCTGCGCGCGCTGTATGCGGACAAGGATGAGGACCAGGAAGAGGACAAGCGGGGCCTCGACAAGGGCGCACCGGAAATGGTGCAGATGCACAAGATCTCCGCTTGACAGGTACCAGCCGACAAGGAAGACAGGGAAGACAAAAGCGACCATGAAAACCAACCTGAACCAGGCGCAGGCCCGCGCACTGCTGCGGCGCATGCTCGACGCGGCGATCGCCGCCTCCCAGCCGGCGCTGTGCATTCCCGGCCTGCTGCCGCAGACACCGAAGGGCCGGCTGATCGTGATCGGCGCCGGCAAGGCCTCGGCCGAGATGGCCCGCGCCGTCGAGCGCAACTGGAGCGGCCCACTTTCCGGTTTGGTGGTCACCCGCTACGGCTACGCGGCGCAGTGCGAGCGCATCGAGATCGTCGAGGCGGCGCACCCGGTGCCGGATGCCGCCGGCCACGCCGCCGCGCAGCGCATGCTCGAACTGGTAAGCAACCTGCATGTAGAAGACACGGTGCTGTGCCTGATCTCGGGCGGCGGTTCCTCGCTGCTGCCCTTGCCCCTGGCCGGCATCACGCTGGAGGACAAGCAGCTGGTCAACGCCGCGCTGCTCAGGTCCGGCGCCACGATCGGCGAGATGAACTGCGTGCGGCGGCACCTTTCGGCCATCAAGGGCGGCCGGCTCGGCGCCGCCTGCCACCCGGCGAAGGTGGTCACGCTGCTGATCTCCGACGTGCCCGGCGACGACCCGCGCGACATCGCCTCCGGCCCCACGGTGGCCGATTCAAGCACCTGCGACGATGCGCTGGCCATCCTTCGCCGCTACGGCATCGCGTTGCCCGAACGCGTGATGGACGTGCTGCGCAGCGGCCGCGGCGAATCCGTCAAGCCCGGCGACCCGCGCCTGGCCCGCTCGGAGGTACGCCTGATCGCCACGCCGCAGATGGCGCTGGAAGCGGCGGCCCGCGTGGCGCACGATGCCGGCATCACGCCTTACATCCTCGGCGACAGCCTGGAAGGCGAAGCGCGCGACGTCGGCAAGGTGCTCGCCGGGATCGCACTGCAGGTGGCGAAACGCGGCTAGCCGTTCGCGGCGCCCTGCGTGCTGCTGTCCGGCGGCGAAACCACGGTCACCGTGCGCGGCAAGGGCCGCGGCGGGCGCAACGTGGAATGCCTGCTGTCCTGCGCCCTGGCACTGGGCGGCGCACCCGGCATCCACGGGCTGGCTGCCGACACCGACGGTGTCGACGGCCAGGAGGAAATCGCCGGCGCCATCATCGGCCCGGACACCCTGGCCCGCGCCTGGGCCGCCGGCCTGCGCCCGGGTGACAGCCTGGACGACAATGACGGCCACGGCTTTTTCACTGCGCTGGGCGACAGCGTCGTGACCGGCCCCACCCTCACGAACGTCAACGATTTCCGCGCGCTGCTGGTCCTGCCGCGGCACGCCAGCGATAGCGGCTTCGCCAGCTGATACGGGATCGCCGTGCACCGCGAACGCAATCCTGGATGAGCTGGCAAGCCGGCGGTGCCGGCCAGCCGGGAGACGTCGCGTGACCGGCATGGCTGGGCTAAGATGGGCACTTGACTCATCCCGGAACGCACTGCATGGAACTGCACCTGATCATCGAAGGAAAGCGCGACCTGACGGGCCAGGTTTACCGCCAGCTCAGCCAGGCGATCCGCAGCGGCCGGCTCGCCGATGGCCAGCAGCTGCCACCGTCGCGCCTGCTGGCGCAGCAACTGGGCATTTCGCGCAAGCCGGTGGAGCAGGCCTACCAGCGCCTCGCGTGCGACCAGCTGCTCGCTGGCCAGGCCGGACGCGGCACATTCGTCATCGGCGCGAAATCCACGCAAGCGGTGGCGCAGCGCGCCGTGCAGCTGGCCTCGGCGGGCACGCTGGAAGCCTGGCGCGCCTTCGACAATCCACTGCGCCATTTCAGCGGCGCACCGCGCGTTCAATATGAATTCCTGGGCGGCCGCCCCGCCCTGCAGCACTTCCCGCAGGACGACTGGCGGCGCGCCGTGCTGGCCGCGCTGCGTGCCGAGCGGAACCACGCGGCGGGCGACGCCAGCCCGGCCGGCCTGCCGGCGCTGCGGCAGGCGATCGCCCGCCACGCCGCGTTTTCGCGGGGCGTGACTGCGGGTGCGGACCGGATCCTGGTGACCAATGGCGCGCAGCAGGCGCTGGACCTGCTGGCGCGCGTGCTGCTGGAGCCCGGCAGCTGCGTGGCAATGGAAGACCCCGGTTACCCGCCGGCGCGCCAGCTGTTCGCCAGCCATCGCGCCCGCGTGGCGCCCGTGCCGGTGGACGAGGAAGGCATCATCGTCTCCGCGATTCCCGACGATGCCCGCGCCATTTACGTGACGCCGGCCCACCAGTTCCCGCTGGGAATGGCGATGAGCGAAGCCCGCAAGCTGGCGCTGCTGGAGCGGGCCCGGTCGATCGGCGCCGTCATCATCGAAGACGACTACGACAGTGAATTCCGCTTCGAAGGGCGCCCCGCCGATTCGCTGCAAGGCATGGACCGTCACGGCCAGGTGGCGTTCGTCGGCACCCTGTCGAAAGTGCTGATGCCGCAACTGCGGGTGGGCTACGTGGCGGTGCCGGATGCGCTGCTCGAGCCGATGCAGATCGCCCGCAACCTGACGGACTGGCACAGCACCACGCTGACCCAGCAGGCTGCCGCGCGTTTCATCGACGACGGTTCGCTGCTGCGGCACATCCGCAAGCTGGGCGCGATCTATGGCGCGCGGCGTGACACCCTGCAGCGCTGCTTCGACGGACCGCTGGGCCGCTGGTTCCGCCTGATACCGACGGCGACGGGTTTCCACATCACGGCGCTGGCCCGGCGCGGCATCGACATCGATTTGCTGGTCCGCCTGGCGCGCCGCGACGGCGTGGGCCTGTACAGCATCGGCGGCTTTTACATGGCCGCCGAGCCGCTGCCCGGCCTGATGATGGGCTTCGGCGCCATCGAAACGCTCGACATCGAACCGGCGCTGTCCCGCGTGCAGGCGATCCTGGAGCAAATGGATGCAGGCGGGCGGATTGGCACCTTGGCCACGTGATTTCTTGCCGGATTGGCTACCCGCGGCACCGCCCGCCCCCGGCACAATAGCGACATTGCAACTCACCTACAGGGAAATCGATCATGAACACGCGTCCCGATTTTTACACTGCCTCGCCGGAAGTCCTGAAAGCCATGATTGCGCTGGAAGGCGCTGTCGGCAAGCTCGATATCGATCCGGTCTTCATCCACCTGATCAAGCTGCGCGCATCGCAGGTCAATGGCTGCGCGTTCTGCGTGGACATGCACGTGACCGAAATGCGCAAGGCCGGCGAAAGCGAACGCCGCATCGCCACGGTGGCCGCCTGGGAAGACACGCCGTTCTTCACGCCTCGCGAACGCGCCGTGCTGGCCTGGACTGAAGCGATCACCCGCATCGCCGACAGCCGCGCGCCGGACGCGGTGTACGAGGCGCTGGCGGCTCACTTTACGCCGAAGCAAATGGTGGACCTGACGCTGGCGATCAACACCATCAACAGCTGGAACCGGCTGGCGATCGGTTTTCGCAAGGCCCTGGCTCCGTAGAGAAGAAGGGGTGACGCAGCGGTGGCAACGGGCGCGGCATCGTCACGCCTGAAGCGCCCATTGGGGCAGGCAAAAAAAAAGCGCTGTTCGCGTAAAGTGTGGGAACTTCCGCGGCACAACACTGTCTGACCTCCTGTTGAGATACTTCATGTCTATCAGGAGGCCAGCATGGGCACGGCGGAGTTCCAGGTGTTGTACAAAGCGCTGGCAGAACGCCAGCTCTCAGCCGATGAAGTGGCTTGTTTGCAGGACCTTCTCGCAGCACTTGCCCAACCGGGCCACTGCTTCACCCTGATCGAGGAAGCGGCCGGAAAACGGACCTGTCCACACTGCGCTGGCAGCTGCTGCCACCGCTGCGGCCAGGCCAACGGCCTGCAGCGCTATCGCTGTCTTGGCTGCGGGCGCAGTTTCAACGCGTTGACTGGCACGCCGCTGGCGCGCCTGAGGCTGCGCGAAAAATGGCTGCCTTACCTGCAATGCCTGATCGGCTCCGAGACGGTGCGGGCAGCAGCCCGGCGCGTGGCGGTGGCGAAATCGACTAGCTTCCGGTGGCGCCACCGGTTCCTTGCCGCGCTGCGCCGGGCGCCCCTGCCCAGGCTGTCGGGCATCGTCGAAGCCGACGAAGAAGGAGTGCTCGCTTGCAGGCGAGCACCGCTACGCAGGCGACGAGCCGTGCTCGTCGAAACCCCTGCTTCGCCTTACCACCTCGCATCGCAAAAAGGCTCGCGCAACCTGGGTCGTCCCGCTCGCAGGCGCGGCGGCAAGGCGACCCAGCGCGGCATCAGCCGGGAATTCGATTGCATCCTGGTGGCCCGCGACCGCACCCGCAACACTTGTGTATTCGTGACAGGCCGTGGCCCTGTGACGGCGGCGCAACTGGTAAAGCACCTGTTGCCCGTGCTGGCGTGCGACGCGCTGCTGGTCAGCGATGCCGCCAGGGCTTACCAGGCGTTTGCCAAGAACAGCTCGATCAGCCACGAGATCGTGAACGTGCAAGCCGGCATGCGGGCCCGCGGCGCCCTGCATATTCAAGGAGTGAATGGATGGCACAGCCGTTTCAAGACATGGCTGCGGCGTTTCAATGGCGTGGCCAGCCGTTACCTGCACCACTACGCCAGCTGGCAACAAGTGCTCGATGCTGCTGTATTGACGACACCCAGGCAGTGGCTGTGTACGGCGGTTGCCGGGCGATAGCAGGGCTGATCGGACATCGAGCGCAGGAGAAAGTTCCATGCCAACGGGTAATGCCTAGCTAACGCGAACAGCGCTTTTTTCATGGCCGAGGGCGATTCGCCACGCGACCGGGAGTTCCTTGTAAAGGTTTTAATTAATTACACCGGTGCCCCGCCTGCGCTGCTATATTGACCGATGTGCCGCCACGGTTGCAGGCGGCTACGGTCTTCACGCACGAGGTAGCCATGGCGCTGTCGATCTGGATGCAGGCACTGGGCCAGGGCGCCGTAAAAGCCGCCTCGACACTGCGCGCCGCGCTCGGCGGTGCCGGCGTGGCGGTCCAGGATGGCGCCAGGGCCCTGGCCAAGGATGCCCCAGCCAGGGATACCGCGCCGCGGGAATCCACGCCCCGGGCCTTCGGTGTCGTGCTGTGCGGCAGCTGCGACGCTGCCGTGGTGCAGGCCATCTCGGCTTTCGCCCTCGACGGTGCCGTGCTCGCGGTCGACTGCGCGGCCGAGCCGCTGCCGCCGGATACGGTCTGGGCATTGCTCGAAGCCGGCGCCACCGACCTGCTGCCATGGACTTCGGCCGAGCTGTGTGCCGGGCAGATTGCCGCACGCCTGCAACGCTGGGAAGCGCTGCAAAAGATGATGGCATCGTCCGCCGTGCAGGGTTCGCTCGTCGGCGGCAGCGCCGCCTGGCGCACGCTCGTGCAGGGCGTCGTCGAAGTGGCCGCGTTTACCCAGTCGCCGGTGCTGATCACCGGCGAAACGGGCACCGGCAAGGACCTGATCGCCCAGCTGATCCACCGCCTGTCCGGCGCGCCCGGCGAGCTCACGGTGCTCGACTGCACCACGCTGTCGCCCGAGCTCGCCGGTTCCGAGCTGTTCGGCCACGAGCGGGGAGCGTTCACCGGCGCCATCAATGCGCGCGACGGCGCCTTTGCGCTGGCCGACGGCGGCATCCTGTTCCTGGACGAGGTGGGCGAACTGCCGCTGCCGCTGCAGGCCCAGCTGCTGCGCGTGATCCAGGAACAGAAGTACAAGCGGGTCGGCAGCAATCAATGGTTGCCGAGCCGGTTCCGGCTGGTCTGCGCCACCAACCGCGACCTCGAGGCCGACGTTGCCGCCGGCACCTTCCGCGCCGACCTGTATTACCGCATCGCCGCCTGGCGCTGCCGCCCGCCGCCCCTGCGCGAGCGCCAGGCCGATATCCTGCCGCTGGTCGAGCATTTCCTGCGCCAGCTCGACCCCAAAGGCCACGGCCGCCAGCTCGAACCCGCCGTGCGCGAATACCTGCTGACACGCGACTACAAGGGCAACGTGCGCGACCTGCGCCAGACCGTGGCGCGCATCTGGTACCGGCACACCGGGCCCGGCCCGATCACGGTGGGCGACGTGCCGCCGGAAGAACGGCTGCACCACGCGCCCGCCTGGCCGGATGCGCCGTTCCGCGAGGCGATCCGGCATGCCGTGGACCGCGGCATGTCGCTCACCCGCATCGGCCAGGCCGCGGCGGACATGGCGATGCGGCTGGTGCTCGAACAGGAAGGCGACAACAACCAGCGCGCCGCACAGCGGCTGGGCGTCACGGACCGGGCGCTGCAGATACGGCGCAAGGCGGCGCGGGACGGCGAGCCGGACGGGCGGCATTGATGGCGCCAGCGCCGTGCGCAATCCGGGAGCCCTTGCAGCCATCAGCCGCCCTGGCCGATCAGCCGCAGGAAATTCTGCCCCGTGATCAATGCTTCATCCTCCCTGGAAAGCCCCAGCAGGCGTATCTTGTGCAATTCCAGCCCCGGGTGCAGCCACGGCCCGTCCGACCCGAACAGCACCTTGTGGGCACCGGCACGCCGCACCGCTTCGCACAGCAGGTCGAAGCGGCGGATGCCCGAGGTGTCGGTATAGATGTTCGGGTGCCGCACCAGGTGGTCGATCAGCGCGAGCTGGACCGACCATTGGTCGGCGAAGCTGCCCAGGTGCGGCAGGATGAAGTCGACGTCTGGGTACTGCGTCGCGAGCAGCTCGGCCACGTGCACCTCGCCCATCGGGTCGTACAGCACCGGCAGGCCGAAGGTGCGCGCGGCGTCGCAGATCTCGCCGCTGATCGGCGCGTCGCCGCGGTGCACCTTGATGCCGATGAAGCCATAGCGCTCGACGGCCGTGCGCACCAGCTGGCCGATGCGGCCCCGGTCGCGCCGGGCATGCACGAAGGCGAAGCCATAGTAGCGCTCCGGCTGCGCCGCAACGATCTGCGCCACGGCCGCGTTGGCGCTACCATAATCGGAGTGGAACGCGGCCAGCAGCGCCACGCGGTCGATGCCGGCCGCGCGGGCCCGGCGTGCGTACCGTTCCAGCGCCAGGTCGCTGTCCCACGGTCCGGTCAGCCCGTCGCCGGGACCGGCATGGCAGTGGCTGTCGATGATCATGGCGCCCTGCTCCTGCCCCTACAGCCGCGCGGACGGCACGTGCTGGCGCATGGCCGCCAGCAGTGCCTCGCGCACGGCCGCGGGGCTGCCGTCACCCTCGGCAGCGCCCTGCGCGGCGCTGCCGGCGATCCGCACGAAGCGGCGCGCCATCTCGAACTCGGCCTG
>DASVVD010000813.1:0-5036 GCA_036386715.1 Pseudoduganella sp. | reverse complement strand
CGCGAGGAGGGCGAGCATTACCGGCTGGTGTCGCTGTCGCAGCGCAGCGAGACAGGCGAGTTGCCGCACGCGCGGGTGGTGTTCTCGGCCGGCGAACGCGAGGTGGCCTGCGAAGGCACCGGCGACGGGCCGGTCGACGCGATCGTCAATGCGATCGAAAGCGAGGCCCGCACCGGCGCCGAACTGGTGCTGTTCTCGATCGCCGCCATCAGCCCCAGCTCGCAGTCGCAGGGCGAGGTCACGATGCGGCTTGCGCAGGCCGGGCGCATCGTCAACGGCGTGGGCGCCGACCCGGATATCGTGGTGGCCTCCGCCAGGGCCTACCTTGCCGCGCTCAACAAGCTGCATGCGAAGGAGCGCGTCAATCCGCAGACCGAACGGAGCTGATCGGCCGGTTCAGAAGCCTTCCCGATGTTCGCGCATCGGGTCCGGCCCCGTCATCAGCTGCCGCACCTTGCCATCCCGGCTGAAGTGGATGTGCATCATCGAATCCCACACGCCGGACTGTTTATAGCGGTAGCTCCACACTTCCAGGTCGCGCAGCGACAGGAACATGGTCTCGGCCGGCTGGCCGAAGGTGTGCAGGATCGTGTCCTTGTCATCCATGCCCAGCCGGATGGTGGCGAATTTCTCGTCCGTCAGCACTTGTTCGTAGGAGCGCAGCCGGCCGTCCGGCCCGTAGCGCGCCATCCAGGTGAACTGGCCGAAGGCGCCGGCACCGTATTCATGGATCGTTTCGTCGCCCACGCTGTAGCGGGCGCTCGGATGGCCCAGGCGCGCTTCGATGGCGCCCATCTGCTCGCCGGCCTGGGGTGGCGGGCCCAGCGCGCAGCCGGCCAGCAGTGCGCTCAACATTGCCGGAATGATCAGGTTTCTCATGTTTTCTCCATGGATTTCCCGATAATTGTAGTCAGAAGTCGATACGGGGCGCGCTAATTCCGTTATACTTGCGGGCCTGTCCGTTCGGGCAGGTTTTTCGTTTATCGTAACTCACGATGTGCAGGGGTGCTGACTCCGCGCATCGCATGTGAAAGGTTTATCATGTCCGTAGAAAACATCAACAAGTCCGCGATCATCGCCGACAACGCACGCGCCCAGAACGACACCGGCTCCCCGGAAGTGCAAGTCGCGCTGCTGACCGCACGCATCAACGAACTGAACGGCCACTTCAAGGCCCACAGCAAGGATCACCACTCCCGCCGCGGCCTGATCATGATGGTCAACCGTCGTAAGAGCCTGCTGTCGTACCTGAAGAACAAGGACGCAACCCGTTACCGCGACCTGATCGCCAAGCTCGGTCTGCGTAAGTAATTTTTTTGCATTCCCGGTTTTAATCGAGATGCCTGCGCCAGTTCGCTGACGCAGGCATTTTGTCATTTGCGACTGTTAAATTATTTCCAACTGGAATTCACAGTTGGTAAAGTCAGCAAAGAAGTAGTACGACGAAAGCAGTACGGCGGCCGGTGTGGCCGCCCGCGGTGAGGTGAACGACAGCGCCTGAAAATCTGTCGGCAAATAGAAAGGGATTACCCATGTTTAACAAAGTTACGAAAACCTTCCAGTACGGCCAGCATACCGTGACCCTGGAAACCGGCGAGATCGCTCGCCAGGCTTCCGGTGCAGTCCTGGTGTCGGTGGACGACACCGTCGTGCTGGCGACCGTGGTGGCGCGCAAGGATGCCAAGCCCGGCCAGGATTTCTTCCCGCTGACGGTCGACTACATCGAGAAGACCTATGCAGCCGGCAAGATCCCCGGCGGCTTCTTCAAGCGCGAAGGCCGTCCGTCGGAGAAGGAGACGCTGACGTCCCGCCTGATCGACCGCCCGATCCGCCCGCTGTTCCCGGAAGGTTACATGAACGAGGTGCAGGTCATCATCCACGTTCTGTCGGTTAATCCCGAAATCGACCCCGACATCGCCTCGATGATCGGCGCCTCCGCCGCCCTGTGCGTGGCTGGCGTGCCGTTCAACGGCCCGATCGGCGCCGCCCGCGTGGGTTACGCCAACGGCCAGTACATCCTGAACCCGACCACCACCCAGCTGAAGACGTCCGAGATGGACCTGGTGGTGGCCGGTACCGAATCGGCCGTGCTGATGGTGGAATCGGAAGCCAAGCAGCTGTCCGAAGAAGTGATGCTGGGCGGCGTGGTGTTCGGCCACGAGCAGATGAAAGCTGTCATCGACGCGATCCACGCGCTGGTGGAAGAAGGCGGCAAGCCGGAAGTGGAATGGACCGCGCCGGCCAAGGACGAAGCGCTGATCGCCAAGGTCGCGCAGTTCGCCGAAGCCAAGATCAACGAGGCATACCAGACCAAGAACAAGCAGGCGCGCCAGCAGGCACTGCGCTCGATGCAGGGCGAAGTGATCGCCGACCTGACGGCGCAGGCACAAGCCGCCGGCACCGAGGCACCGAACTCGGTCGACGTGGGCAATATCCTGTTCGACATGGAAGCCAAGGTCGTGCGTTCGCAGATCCTGAACGGCGAACCGCGTATCGACGGCCGCGACACCCGCACCGTGCGCCCGATCGCGATCCGCACCTCGGTGCTGCCGCGCACCCACGGTTCCGCGCTGTTCACCCGTGGTGAAACCCAGGCGCTGGTCGTGGCCACGCTGGGCACCGCGCGCGATTCGCAGAAGATCGATGCGCTGATGGGCGAGTACACCGACGACTTCATGCTGCACTACAACATGCCACCGTTCGCCACCGGCGAAACCGGCCGCGTGGGCACGCCGAAGCGCCGCGAAGTGGGCCATGGCCGCCTGGCCAAGCGCGCACTGATCGCCGCGCTGCCGTCGGCGGAGGAGTTCAGCTACTCCGTGCGCCTGGTGTCCGAGATCACCGAGTCGAACGGCTCGTCGTCGATGGCTTCGGTCTGCGGCGGCTGCCTGGCGCTGATGGATGCCGGCGTGCCGATGAAGGCGCACGTGGCCGGTATCGCCATGGGCCTGATCAAGGAAGGCGGCAAGTTCGCCGTGCTGTCCGACATCCTGGGTGACGAAGACCACCTGGGCGACATGGACTTCAAGGTCGCCGGCACCGCCAAGGGCATCACGGCGCTGCAGATGGACATCAAGATCCAGGGCATCACCAAGGAAATCATGCAGGTCGCCCTGGCGCAGGCCAAGGAAGGCCGCGACCACATCCTGGGCGAGATGCAGAAGGCCGTGCCGCACGTGAAGACGGAACTGTCCGACTTCGCACCGCGCCTGATCACCATCAAGATCAATCCGGAAAAGATCCGCGACGTGATCGGCAAGGGCGGCGCCGTGATTCGCGCGCTGACCGAGGAAACCGGCACGCAGATCGACATCAGCGACGAAGGCGTGGTCACCATCGCTTCGGTCGATGCCGCCGCCGGCCAGGAAGCCAAGCGCCGCATCGAAGAGCTGACCGCATCGGTCGAAGTGGGCAAGACCTACGACGGTACCGTGCTCAAGCTGCTGGACTTCGGCGCGATCGTGCAGGTCATGCCGGGCAAGGACGGCCTGCTGCACATCTCGCAGATCGCCAACGAGCGTGTGAACGCCGTGGCCGACTACCTGAAAGAAGGCCAGCAGGTACGCGTGAAAGTACTGGAAACGGATGATCGTGGCCGCCTGAAGCTGTCGATGAAGGCTGCCGAGGAAGCTGGCGCCGCCAAGTAAGCTGCAACGCCATACCTCCGCAATGGAGTGGAAACCGCCGGTGCGTGAGCCCGGCGGTTTTTTTTTAGAGGATTGCCACAGCATCGTTGCAATAAAAACAGCTATGCTCCGTCCGGTCCAACCAACCGGGAGCAACAAATGAGCAAGGCCCTCCGTCTTTCCGAAAAATGGTTCCAGCGCGGCCTGTGGCTGGTGGCCTTCCTGTTTGCCGGCTTCCTGATCGGGCTGGGCGGCAAGATCGTCGACAACCTCAACCTCGTCGAGGAACCGCTGGTACTGGAGCAGTTCACCGACCGCCAGCAGTATCCCGCGGCGCAGGCTGCCCTGAAGACAGCCGGGCAAACCTACGAGGATGCGCAGGCCGCCCTCGAACAGGCGCAGCAGAAACTCAAGGTCGCCAGGTCGAACACCGAGACCGCCACCGACACCTTCGGCAACTGGCTCTCGACGCGCCACGCCACCGCGCGGCCGGACCAGGACCCCGAACTGATCGCGCGCACCCGCCAGCTCGACGGCCTGAAGGCGGACGAGCGCAAGGCGCTGACCGCCGTGCAGGAGCAGGAGCAGCGCCAGCTGGACGCGCACCAGGCGCGCGACCGCGCCGCCAGCCGCATTGCGGCGCTGGAACGCGATGCGCAGGGGCGCTGGCAGAAGGCGCTGCAACTACGCGAACTGCGCGTATTTGCCTACCGGCTGGCGCTGACATTGCCGCTGCTGCTGGTCGCCGGCTGGCTATGGAAGACGAAGCGCAAGAGCACCTGGTGGCCGTTCGTCTGGGGCTTCATCTTCTTCGCCCTGTTCGCCTTCTTCGTCGAGCTGGTGCCTTACCTGCCCAGCTACGGCGGCTACGTGCGCCACGTGGTGGGCATCCTGCTGACGGTGATCGTGGGCCGGCAAGCCATCATCGGGCTGCAGCGTTACCTGGAAAGGCAACGTGCGGCCGAGGCGCTGCCGGACACGCAGCGCCGTGAAAACCTCGGGTATGACACGGCACTGGCGCGCATGGGGAAGGGCGTCTGCCCCGGCTGCGAACGCCAGGTGGACCTGAAGGATCCTAAGATGGACTTCTGCCCACATTGCGGTATCGGGCTGTTCAATCACTGCCGCGCCTGCACGGCCCGCAAGAACGCGTTTACGCGGTTTTGCTATGCATGCGGTACCCCCGGCGCCGATCACAAGGCGTAAAGGTGGCAAAGCCACCAAAGAAAATTGCCTGAAACCAGGATGGCGCGGCGCTCCGCCGCCAACCGGTGTCAGGCAATGTTGCCCAAAACCGGGGTCTGACCCCGGTTTTGGGCAATTTTATTGTCAGCTATTACTGCCAGGCCAGCTCGGCGGCAGGTTTGGCGGTAACCTGGCGCCGGGCCGGCGCAGCGGCCTGCTGGTCCA
>DASVVD010000812.1:0-3620 GCA_036386715.1 Pseudoduganella sp. | reverse complement strand
CGGCCACCAGGCGCGTGCCGGCCGGTAGCGGGTCGAGCTTGACGCGCACCGGAATGCGCTGCGCCAGCCGCACCCAGTTGAACGTGGGGTTCACGTTCGACAGCAGGTTCGGCGACGTGCTGCGGTCGCGGTCGGCGATGCCGCCGGCGAAACTCTCCACGTGGCCATGCAGCACCGCGGAGGCACCCATCGGCGTCACCCGCACCGGGTCGCCGATGCCGATCGCGGCCAGCTTGGTCTCTTCGAAATAGCCTTCGATGTAGTACGAATCGCGGTCGATCAGCGCCATCACGGCATGGCCGGCCGTCACATAGGCGCCGGCACGCAGGTCGAGGTTGGTGACCGTGCCGTTGACGGCGGATACCACGCGGGTGCGGTCGAGGTTCAGCTTGGCCAGGTCCCGGCTGACGATGGCTTGGGCCAGCGCGGCGCGCAGTTCGTCGACTTTCGCGGACGACTGCTCGCGCACTTCCTGCGCCACCAGTTCGCGCAGTTCGGCGTTGCGGCGTGCATCCTTGATCGCCTGGTCCAGCGCCACGCGCTGCGCCACCACCGCAGCCTCGGCCTGGCGCAGCGCCAGCGCGAAACGCGAGGCGTCGATCTCGAACAGCACGTCGCCGGCCTTGACCTGCGCGTTATCGTGCACCAGCACCCTGGTGACCTGCCCGGTGACGTCCGGCGCCACCTGCACCACGTCGGCCTTGACGCGACCGTCGCGGGTCCACGGTTCCACTTCATAGTGCTGCCACAGGCGCCAGGCGAGCACGCCGGCAGCGGCCAGCGCGGCCATCGTCACGAGAAAGCGCGCCAGGGCCAGCGCGGAGGATTTCAGGGTCAGTTCAGTAGCCATAACGGTTCATCAGGATGGAAAAACTGCCCAGCAGGATGCCGAACAGTGCAAATTCGAACAGGGCGGGATGCCATACCAGCCGGTAGAAGCCCAGCCGCAGCAGCAGCTTGCCGAGCACGCGTGTGCAGGCCAGCGCAGCCAGGGCCAGCAGAAGAAGGGTGGGCACGTACAGGCCGTGCAGGCTGATTTCGGCGATCATCGTGGCAGTTCCTCCGGCTGGGGGGTATAAGTTGGCGCGCGTGGGAAAAGATCGCGCCGCATGCTGGCCAGCGCGGCGGCCGCCACCATGCGCGCTTCGCCTTCGGCATTGCGGCAGACGGCGCGCAGCGTGCCGTCCAGTTGCGCCAGCAGGCTCGATCCGGGCGCGCCTTGCGCATCGCCGAAATGCGCGGCCACGCGATCGAGCAGGCCGCGCAGCGGCACGCCGGCCGGTTCGAGCTGCGGCGCCAGGCCGCGCAGCTGAGCGATGTGCAGGCCCGCGCGCAGCTCGCGCATCGCTTCGAGCGCATCGGCGCGCGCTTGCGGCGCGGCTTTCGCCAGCGCCAGACGCGGCATCAGCAGGCCGACACGGTCGACCACGCGCGCCGATACTTGCAGCAGGGCCGGCGTGCGGGGCGAACGGGCCAGCTGCACCAGCTCGGCGCGGGCGCGGCCCAGCATGCGGCGCGCCATCCACGGGCCATCGACGGTGCGCAGCGTGCGCGTGACCACCGCGGCGGCGATATAGCCCATCAACTGGGCCAGCATGCCGTTGACGAACGACGCCATGTCCAGCTGGTTGGTGTCCTGCAGCGCCAGCGTGCCGGCGATGCCGATCACGAACGTCAGCGCATTGCCATAGGTGGCCGGCCGCGCCATGTACACGCCCAGCACCAGGAACACCGGGGCCAGCGCCAGCACGAACATTTCATAGCTGTGCACCGCGGGCAGCACCACCAGGATGTAGAACGCCGATACCGGCACCGACCACAGCGTGAATTTCACGAAGCCGGTGATCGCCGGAACCGGGTCGTCCATCGTGGCGAAGAAGCAGCAGGCCACGCCGGCCAGCATCGGCGCCGCGGCGCCGGCCGGCCAGCCCGTCAGGATCCAGAACGCGCAGCAGGCCAGGATCGCGATCGCCGCCGCCAGCGCGGAGCGCAGCGCCATACCGTGGTCGCGGTGCAGGACCGACGGCGCCAGGTGCGACGGGGTGGCCGGCGGCGCGCCGTGCAGTACGGCGTCGATGCTGTCGCGCAGTTCCAGGCTTTCCTCGCAGGCAGCGACCAGCGCGCCGAGGCGCTGGGCCAGGTTGACCTGCAGGATGGTGCGCCATGCGGCATCGGCGCCGAGTTCGGGCGTCAAGTGCTGCAGCCGTGCGCGAAGCTGTGCGGCGCGGGCCGGATCGGCGGCCTTGCCTTCGCCGATCCACTGCGCCACGTCGTCCAGCATCGCCTGCCAGGCGGGATCGACGGGCCCGGTTTCGGCCAGCGCCTGCAGCCGGTCCTCGACGGCCAGCAGCAGCGGCACCATCACCGTGAGCCGGTCGTGCAGCGCGTGCACCATGGCGCCGGTCCAGCGCAGGTGCGAGGTATCGAACGGCAGGTGGGTAGACATGATGCGCATGTCGCTGATTTCGGCCGCCAGGGCCAGGCGCACATGCGTATCGCGGCCGCCGGCACCGGGGCGCAGCACTTCCAGCATCCAGCGGCGCGCATCGCCGATCGCGCGGTCCAGGCGGCCCAGCAGCGCCGGGCCCACGCCCTGCGGGAACACCAGCGAGTGGATCAACGTGGCCGACAGGATGCCGACGCTGATTTCTTCGACGCGGGCGATCCCGGTATCGAAGACCGTGGCCGGATCGGCCACGGCGGGGAAGCCGACCAGGCCAGCTGTATACCCCGCCAGCATGAAGATATAGGAACGCGGCGTGCGGTCGAGCAGCGACACGTACAGGCACACAGCCACCCAGCAGGCCAGCGCCAGCGACAGCAGCTCCGGCGCGTTGGCCAGGTTCGGCACCATGACTACCGTGGCAGCGCAGCCGGCCAGCGTGCCGCACAGGCGGAACAGGGCCTTCGAGCGCACCGCGCCGGCCAGCGGACTGGCCACGATGTACGCGGTCATCATCGCCCAGAACGGGCGCGGCAGGCCGGCGGCCAGCGACACGTACAGCGCCAGCATCGACGCCGTAAAGCACTTGGCCGAGAACAGCAGCTCGCGCGGCTGCGCCGGCAGGAAGGACAGCTTCGGCAATGCCATCGCCACTCAGCCCTTGGCCCGGGTTGCCAGCACGGCATCAAGCCGCGTGAGCACGCGCACGCATGCCTCGATGTCGCTTTGTGGCATGTCGGCGAACAGGGCGCGCCGGAACGGCAGCAGCAATTCCTCCAGGCGGGCCGCGCAGTCGCGGCCTTCCGCCGTCAGGTGCAGCGTCTTCGCACGCCGGTCCGCAGGGTCGTCCTGCCGCCGCACCAGGCCTGCGGTCACCAACTGGTCGATGATGCGCACCAGCGATGGCGCCTCCACGCCGAGTGCTTCGGCAACCAGCCCAGGCCGCACGCCGTCGCCCAGCCGGGCAATCATCACCACCGGCCAGCCACTGGCATGCGACAGCGCGAAATTGCCCGCCACGCGGTCGGCGGCCGCCTTGTACGCCCGCCCCGCGTGTACCAGCGTATTGGTCAGGGACATCAGGGTCTTGTCGAAGTCGGTCATGTCGCGTGATTTTGGTTAGGAGGGTAAAGTTTAGCATCCTAAGTAAATGGGCGCAATAGTTTGCCTTGGAGGA
>DASVVD010000811.1:0-3127 GCA_036386715.1 Pseudoduganella sp. | reverse complement strand
CGACGCCGGTGCGCACCACGTCGGCGAGGTCGTCGACGGTGTACAGGAACACGTCGTCGAGTTTGCCGACTTCGGGCTCGATGTCGCGCGGGACCGCCAGGTCGACCATGAACATCGGACGGTGGCGGCGCGCCTTGATCGCGCGCTCGACCAGGCCCTTGCCGATCAGCGGCAGGGTCGAGGCGGTCGAGGAGATCACGATGTCGAACTGCGGCAGCAGCTCCGGCAGCTCGGCCAGGCGGATCGCGCGGCCGTTGAAACGGGCCGCCAGGGTCTCGCCGCGCTCGAGCGTGCGGTTGGCCACCGTGATCGACCTGGGATTCTGCGCCGCGAAGTGGGTGGCGCACAGGTCGATCATTTCGCCGGCGCCGATGAACAGCACGTTCTGCTCGGAGAGCTTGTCGAAGATGCGCTGCGACAGCCGCACGGACGCCGCCGCCATCGACACGCTGTGCGCGCCGATCTCGGTGGTGCTGCGCACTTCCTTGGCCACCGAGAAGCTGCGCTGGAACAGCTGGTGCAGGTAGGTGCCGAGGCCGCCGGCTTCATCGGCGGTGCGGATCGCATCCTTGATCTGGCCGAGAATCTGGGTTTCGCCGAGCACCATCGAGTCGAGACCGGAAGCGACCCGGAACGTGTGGCGCACCGCCTCGTGCTGGGGCAGCATGTACAGGTGCGGCCGCAGTTCGGCGTAATTGAGCTGGTGGAAGTCGGCCAGGAAATGCGCGCCGGCATCGAGCGGATTGGCGGCACCGCTGGCCGCGTACAGCTCGGTGCGGTTGCAGGTCGACAGGATCGCCGCTTCATCACTGCCGTGGCCATCGAGGCGCTGGAACCAGTTGCGCGCCGCATGCACGGCCAACCCCAGCTGGTCAGGCGCGAACGCCAGCCGTTCGCGCAGGGCGAGCGGCGCTGTAGTGTGGTTGAGGCCGACGGCGAGCAGTTGCATTTCTAGAAAAATCAACGACGTAGGCTTCGATTATAGCCTGATGTACGGGAATCGGCTGCGGCCGGCCGAGCATCGGACCCTGGGACAAATCGTCCCGGTTGGCCAACCGGCAACAGGCAGAATCAGTTGCCGAGTTTTTCGAGCCGATAGCCGTAGCTGTAGACCGGCACGAGCCGGAAGCCATTTTCCGGCTTCAGCTGGAGTTTATTGCGCACCCGCGACACATGGGTGTCCATCGTGCGGGAGGGTACTTCGGTTTCCCGGATCCAGACGGCTTCGTGGATATAGGCGCGCGACAGGGGCCGGCCGATGTTGCGGAAAAACAGCAGGGCCAGGTAGAACTCCTTGTGCGTCACGTCGAGCACATGCCCATCCATTAACAGCCGGCCCGGACGGGTCTCGAAAACATATTGCCCGAAAGTCAGTTGTTCGGCGCCGTTCTGGGCCGGGAAGGCGCGCCGCAGCAGCGCCTGCACCCGGGCCACCATTTCACTGCGGCGCAGCGGCTTGATCATGTAATCGTCGGCACCTGCATCGAGGCCGGAGACGATATCGTCCTCGCCGGAACTGGTGGTCAGGAACATGACCGGCGCGCCATCGTTGAGCCGCTCGCGCGCCTTGCGCAGCAGCTCCGCTCCGCCCATGTCGCTGACCTGCCAGTCGAAAATCAGCATGTCATAGTTGTCCTTGCGCAATTGACCGAGCAGGTCCTTGCCTGTTTGGAAAACATGGCAAATATGGCCAGCGGAAGTCAGGACCTGGGAAATCAGGTCGGTCTGGCTTCGGTCATTATCGAGGACAACGATTCTCATTTTATCTGCAGGTTAAAGAGCGGAAGTAAGGCTTGGTCACTGCGAATATAACAGGGTTTGAAGAAAAGTTACTAATTTGACCAAGTGTTTCTTTATGGAAAAATCATTTGTGCGATTCATACCATCGGTAAACGGTACACTGGTTAAACAGCGTTATCAATGAACTTTTACGTTTGGCAATTTTTTAGGAGACATATTCGTGCATACCGGCTGGGAACTGTTGCCTACTTCGCCTGCCGATATCAGCGAGGTACGGGAACGCTGCCGGCGGCTGGTGCGGCGCCGCGCCGCGTTATCGGCCGGCATGGCGGCGGTACCGATCCCCGGCATCGATATCGTTTCGGACATAAAGTTATTGACGGACCTGATCGACGAGATTAACACTGCTTTCGGCCTCACGCCCGAGCAGATCGAGCGGATGCAGCCGAAGTTCCGGGTGATTGCCTATGAAGCGGCCGTCAGCGTTGGCGGCATGTTGGTGGGAAAGTTCATCACCCGCGATTTGATGCTCAAGCTGCTGGCGAAAAGCGGCAGGAAGCTGGTGGCAAGGCAGGCCTCGAAGATCGTGCCACTGGCAGGGCAGGTGGCGTCGGCGGCGATCGGTTTTTTTGCGTTCCGGCAGATCGGCTACCAGCACGTTGAGGCGTGTGCCAGGGTCGCGGCGGAGTTGCTGGCGGCGAAGTGATGACGTCAGCCCGGCTGATGTGAGCGGGTAAGGGAGCGGTACCAGCGAGGCACCGACGCTAACGGGACTAACGGGACTGACGGGACTGACGGGACTGACGGGACTAACGGGACTAACGGCGTGCTGCGGGCGCGGAGCGATGCTCCGCGCAACGTGGGCGAAAATCTGCGTGCAAAATCCGTGCGCCGGCTTAAGCGTCCGGCAGCACCACGTTCACATCGAGCACTTCCAGGTTGCCCTGGCGGTCCAGCGAAATCTTGATGTCGTCGGCATTGACCTTGGTGTATTTGGAAATGACCTCGATCAGTTCCTTGTGCAGCGCCGGCAGGAAATCGGGACCGCTGCGGCCATTGCGTTCGCGGGCGATGATGATCTGCAGTCGCTCCTTGGCGGCGTTGGCCGTTTTCGGCTTGCTGGGGAAAAGGAAGGATAGCAGCGCCATGTCACTTTGCTCCAAAGATGCGCTTGAACAACCCCGGCTTTTCGTAGTCGGTGAAGCGCAGCGGCCGGGTTTCGCCGAGGAAGCGGGCGATGACGTCTTCGTAGGCTTCGGCCACGTCCGTCCCCTTGAAATGGATCGCCGGGTTGCCCTGGTTCGATGCGTGCAACACCTGTTCCGATTCCGGGATGATGCCGATCAGCGGGATGCGCAGGATTTCCTGCACGTCCGCGTGGCTGAGC
>DASVVD010000810.1:0-2702 GCA_036386715.1 Pseudoduganella sp. | reverse complement strand
CATCGTCAGCCCGCACGTGATCGAGCCGGTGGTGCACGAGCGCACGCGCAGCTATGTCTACCTGGTGACCGAATACATCGAAGGCGTCACGCTGGCCCAATGGCTGCGCGACCGCGGCAGGCCGGACCTGGACGCCGCGCGCGATATCGTCTCGCAGGTGGCGAAGGGATTGCGCGCGTTCCACCGGCTGGAAATGCTGCACCAGGACTTGCGCCCCGAGAACGTGATGATCGACCGCACCGGCACCGCCCGCATCATCGACTTCGGCTCGGCCAGCGTGGCCGGGGTGATGGAAATGGCGCCCTGTTCTTCCGGTGTCGACGGTGCCACGCTTGCCGGCGCGGCGCTGTACGCGGCGCCCGAATACTTCCTCGGCGAGCCCGGCACGGTACGCTCGGACGTATTTTCGCTGGGCGTGCTCACCTACCACATGCTGACCGGGCACCTGCCTTACGACGTGCGCATTCCGCAGGCGAAAACCCGCGCAGCGCAGCGCAAGCTGGTGTACGTACCGGGACGCGAGCACGACCCGTCGATCCCTCCCTGGATCGATGCCGCCATCGAAAAGGCGGTGTCGATCGACCCGTTCAAGCGCCATGAGGACGTGTCCGAATTCGTCTTCGACCTGCACCGCCCCAACCGCGCCTTCCTGCAACGCACCCGGCCCCCGCTGATCGAGCGCAACCCGGTGGCGTTCTGGAAAGGCGTGTCATTCATGCTGCTGCTGGCGCTGGTGGTGGACCTGGCGCTGCGGCGGTAGCGGCGGGCAGGCCCGCCACGGCTTCAGGCCAGCCGTTCCACCGAATCGTAGCGCGGCGTCGCATCTTCATGGAACAGGTCGGCGAGGTATTCGGCCAGATCGTCGTCGGCAACATCTCCCGGCACGACGAAATCGGCCGGGCGGCGCTTGCCTTCCGGCCCCAGGTAAAACGCCTGTCGCGCTCCGGCCCGGCCTGTCACGGCGACCAGCTTGCCAAACACCCTGAAGCGGAATTCCTGCATGAGCCCCCCTTTGTTACGGGAAGTATAGTCCAGCTGGTATTACCCCCGATACCGCTCCCGCAGCAGCGCCGCCATGGCCACGTTCAGCTCCCACGCATCGGCAACCGGCTCCTGCGAATACGGCAACCGGAACGTGTAGGGTGCGGGGCCGAATTCCGGCGTGATCGTCACCAGTGGGGCACCGGCCGCACGCCGCAGCGCGACGATGCGGTCCCACCAGCCCAGGTGGGCGGCCAGTTCGACGGCGTACTCCGGCGCGCGGAAGTCGGGCACCTGCGCGCCCTGGGCGTGGCCGACACGGGCATGGATGTGCCGCACGCGCGGCAGCACCGTGTCGAGCGTGGCCGGCTGGTCTTCCAGCAGCGATTCGCAGGCGGCGCACCAGTGCGACAGGTCGGCCGTCAACTGCAGGCCCGGCAGGCGCTCGAGGTAGGGGCGCAGCAGCATCGGGTGGCCGGAAAAGCGGCTGCGGTGGATCTCGTGCACGATCGGCACGCCGTATTCGCGCGCGATCGCATCGGCCAGCGCGATCAGTTCCTCGTTCTGCTCCTGCGTATAGAAATCCTTGCCGGTCTGCGAATTGACCAGCAGTGGCCGTGCGGCGCAGGCTTGTACCAGCAGGGATTGCAGGGCGGCGCGGTGGGCATGGAACCCGCTGTGGAACACCGTCTGCCATTGCGACACCACGAGATCGAGCCCGGCGTCGGCGATGCGCCGCAGCCAGTCTTCGCGCTCGGCGCCATCGTCCGGCAGCGACATCTCGATGCCGTCGAAGCCCGCCGCCTGCACGCGCTCGATGAACACCGGCGCGGACAGTTCGTTATTGCCCCATTGGGGGGCGAGGATGCGGATCTGCGTCCCGCGACCGCCGGTCACAGGAATCCCCGCACCGGCAGCGATGCATCGCGCTGGATCCAGTTCTGCGGCGAGTAGACGGTGCGGCCGTCCGTCACGTGCAGCGTGTACGCATGGCGCGATACCGGTGAGCGGTTCGGCGCGCTGTAGTGCGGCAGCAGCCCGTGGAAGCAGACCAGGGCGCCGGCCTTGCATTCGAGCGGCACGGCGGTGCTGTCGTCCGGCCACGGCGTGGCATCGAGCTTTTCCACCCCGATAGCGTCGCCATTGCGCACGAAGCGCTCGCGCAGCGGCGTGCGGTGGCCGCCCGGTTCGGCCCACAGGCAGCCGTTGTCCAGCGTGGCGTCTTCCAGCGCGAACCAGAACGTGGTCACGCTGACCGGGTCGGTCTCGAAATACGTTGCATCCTGGTGCCAGCGCACCTCGCCGCCGATGCCGGGCTGCTTGAAGATGTACATCGATTGCCAGACCTGCGGCTGCTCCAGCCCCAGGTCGTGGGCGACCTGCTGCAGCCGCGCGTCGTTCGAGAACGCGCGGAATGCCGGATCGAGGTCGTGCATGGCGTGGCCGATCTTGTTGATCGACAGTTCCTTCGGCTGGCGCAGTTGCCCGTCCGGGCCGAACGCTTCTTCCTCGAAAAAGCAGCGGATCGTGTTATCCGAGCGCAGGAAATACTCATCCGCCTTCTTTTCCTGGTTTTTGGTCGTGAAGATGCCGCTGGCGGCGGCCGGGTCGAAGGCGTCGACGATGCGCGCGGCACCGGCGCGCAGCGCGGCGATGTCCTCCGGTGACTTGAAACCTGGAATGACGAGGAAACCGTCGCGTTGGTATTGTTCTTTCTGCGC
>DASVVD010000809.1:0-6995 GCA_036386715.1 Pseudoduganella sp. | reverse complement strand
CCGGTTTCGAATTCACCGGTCTTGGTGGCCTGCGCGCCGTCCAGCGCATACAGGCCCGCGCCGGCGTGGGTGTCGATGTAGCTGTACGCCACGTCCTTCTGGTTCAGGTATTGCAGCAGCTGCATCTGCACGAAGTGCTTCAGGACGTCGGCATGATTGCCTGCATGGAAGGCGTGGCGGTAACTGAACATGATTCTCTATGGTTTGATTCAAGCCCGCCATTATCCCAGAGAACCGCGCCGGGTCCAAAAAGCGCTGAAAACACGTGCTCCGGCCGGTCAGGCCAGCCGCTGCTGCGCGACCACGATGCCATCGGCATCGGCGTACAGCCAGTCGCCGGGATTGACGGGCACGCCGGCAATCTGCACGCGCACATTGCGTTCGCCCGCGCCCTTCCTGGCGCTGCGCTGCGGCATCGTGGCCAGCGCGCGCACGCCGATCTCGCAACTGTCGATCTCGAGCGCATCGCGCACGCAGCCATCGACCACTATGCCGGCCCAGCCATTGTCCTGCGCGAGCAGCGCCATCTGGCCGCCGACCAGGGCGCGCCGCAGGCTGCCGCCGCCATCGACCACCAGTACCTGCGCATCGCCGGGTGTTTCCAGCATCGACCGCAGCAGTGCGTTGTCCTCGAACACCTGCAGCGTGACCACGCGGCCGGCAAAGCGCATGCGCCGGCCGAAATGGCGGAACACCGGCGGCAGCACCGCCAGCCGGCCATCCTCGAGCAGCACGGCGTTGTCGTCGCACAGGTCGGCAGTGGCGAACTCGGTGATGAAGGGCGTGCTGGACATGGCGTGGCTCATCGGATTCCCCGGTAGTTGAATGTGTATCTGGACGCTGCCCGGATTATAAGTCGCTAGGCGCTTTTCAGCGCGACCGCGCGGGTATTGCCGCCGACGCCGACAGCCGTGCCGATCGCCAGCGCCTGGAACAGGGCGATGCCGGCAAACAGCCAGCCCGGGTGCCCCGCATCCATCACGGCGCCGAACATCAGCGGCCCCACCGACAGCCCGGTATCCAGGCCCGAGTACACTACCCCATACACGCGCCCGGTGGCGTTCTTCGGCGCGGCGGCGCGGATCATCAGGTCGCGCGACGGCCCGGCCACGCCGGAGAAGAAACCGATCAGCGCCATCAGCGGCAGCGCCAGCCAGCCAGGCACCACGGCCATGCCCAGCACCAGTGCCAGCACCGCAGCGACGGCGAACGCCACCGCGATATTGCGGTCATGGTTGCCCGAACCGGCGCCGACAAAGCCGCCGACCACCATGCCGGCCGCCGAGGCCAGCATGTAGGCGGTATAGGAACTGGTGGCCAGCTCCCGCGAGATGCCGTACAGCTGCTCGAGCCCGATCGACGAAAACGCCTGGATGCCGCCCAGCGACACGGCGGTCAGGAAGAAGAAGGCAAAGCACATCCAAACCGAGCGCAGCCGCAGGAACGCCAGCGTGCCCTCCCCGCCCGCCTCGCCGCCCGCCTGCCCGACGCCGGCCGCCTGCGGCGGATTCGGCCGCAAGGCGTGGCGGTTCAGCACCAGGATCACGAGCACCGCGAACGGCAGCAGCGCGGCCAGCGCCAGCGCCGTGCGCCAGCTCGCCAGCGCCGCCACGGTGGTCATGAACAGCGGCGATGCCGCCCAGCCGAGATTGCCGCTGATGCCATGCACCGAAAAACCGTGCGCCAGCCGCTCGCGCGACACGCGCTGGTTCAGCAGCGTGTAGTCGGCCGGGTGGAAGATGCTGTTGCCCACGCCCGCCACCAGCGCGCCCGCCATCAGCGCCGCATAGCTGCCGGCCACCGACAGCACCAGCGCCGACACGCCCAGCATCGCCACGCCGAAGAACAGCACGCGCCGCGCGCCCACGCGGTCGACGACGAAGCCGGCCAGCGCCTGGCCGATGCCCGAGACCACGAAAAACACCGTCATCAGCAGCCCCAGCTCGGCATAGCTGAGATGGAACGCGGGTTTCAGCCACGGGAACAGCGCGGCCAGGATCAGGTGATAGAAATGGGAGGTACCGTGGGCCAGGCCGACCAGGCCGATCACGCGGGCATCCTGGCGCAAGGTGTTATCGCTGTTCATTGCATCCTCTGCGTAAAAGGCCAGTGTAGGAAAAAGACGCGCGGCTGTTTCAAGATAGAATGACATCTTTTGTCGCGATCCTGCCATGTCCGCTGCCATGTCCACCACGCTCCACACGCCGAAGCAGGTGCTGCCGGCGCCGGACGGCTTCGAGCCGACGCTTGAGTGCCCCATCACGCTGATCGTCCGCGACCTCGAGCGCAGCGACTCGCTGCTGCCGCACCGGCACAGCTGGGGCCAGCTTACGCATTCGGTCGATGGCGTGCTGCGCGTGACGGCTGCCGACAGCACGTGGATCGTGCCGCCGTCGCGCGCGGTATGGATCGCGCCGGGCGTCGAACATGCGGTCACGGTACTCGATTCGACCCGGCTGCGCCCGCTGCGCATCCTGGCGGCGCGCGCTCCGTTCCCGGACGAGGCGTGCCGGGTGCTGGAAGTCTCCCCGCTGCTGCGCGAACTGATCCTGGCACTGGAGCAGCTGCCGCCGCTGGCGCCGTCGCCGCGTGCCACGCTGCTGTCGGAGCTGATGCTCGATGAACTGGCGCGCTGCGAAACGCGGCCGATCCGGGTGCCGCTGCCGCGCGACAAGCGGCTGCAAAGCCTGTGCGCGCGCCTGATCGACGAGCCGGGGGCGGCGCTGACGCTGGCCGACTGGGCCGGCCAGGTGGGCGCCTCGGAACGCACGCTGGCGCGGCTGTTCGAGAGGGAACTGGGCATGCGCTTCGGACAATGGCGCCAGCAGGTGCGCCTGGCGCACGCCGCGCCGATGATCGCCGGCGGCATGCCGCTGGCACGGGTCGCCGAAGAGCTGGGCTATGCCAGCCAGTCGGCGTTCTCGCAGATGTTCCGCAAGACCTTCGGCACTACGCCTTCAGCATTTTTTGCCCGCGGCTGACAGCCGGTGCCGGCGTGGTGGCCGCCGTGGCATCGAGCTTGAACGTGCCCACCACCTGCTCGAGCGTGGCCGCCTGCATGCGCAGCGATTCGGCCGCGGCGGCCGCTTCCTCCACCAGCGCGGCATTCTGCTGCGTGGTATTGTCCATCTCGCTGATCGCGCCGTTGACCTGGCCGATCCCCTGGCTCTGCTCGTGGCTGGCCGCGCTGATCTGCGCCACCAGGTCGGCCACCCGCTGTACCGAGGCCACGATCTCGCCCATCGCCTGCCCGGCGCCATTGGCCAGCTTGCCACCGCCGTTCACCTGGTCGACCGAAGCGAGGATGAGATCCTTGATTTCCTTTGCCGCGGTGGCCGAGCGCTGCGCCAGGTTGCGCACTTCGGCGGCGACCACGGCAAAGCCACGGCCCTGTTCACCGGCCCGTGCCGCTTCGACCGCGGCGTTCAGCGCCAGGATATTGGTCTGGAAGGCAATGCCGTCGATCACGCCGATGATGTCGGCGATGCGGCGCGAACTGTCGGTGATCGCCCCCATCATGTCGACCACCTGAGCGACCACCGCCCCGCCCTTGCGCGCCGCATCCGCGGTGGAAGCCACCAGCGCGTTGGCCTGGGCGGCGTTGTCGGCATTCTGGCGCACGGTGGCCGTGAGCTCCTCCATCGCCGCCGCGGTCTCCTCCAGGTTCGACGCCTGGGTCTCGGTGCGGTTCGACAGGTCGAGGTTGCCGGTGGCGATCTCGCCGGTGGCGGTGGCGATCTGCTGCGCGCTCTCCCGCACCTGCAGGATGGTGCCGTTCAACGATGCGATGAAGCGGTTGAAGGCACCGGCCAGCGCACCGATCTCGTCCTGCGATTCCACCCGCATGCGACGGCTCAGGTCGCCATTGCCGTCGGCGATCTCGCCCAGCATCCTGGCCGCGCGCATCACTGGCGCGGCGATCGCCCGGCTGATCAGCCAGATGCCAACCAGGCCGATGCCGCCGCCTACCAGGCCGGCGATCAGCGCCGAGATGGTGGACGCGCGGGCGATGTCGCCCAGCACTTCGCTTTCCGGCACGCGTGCCAGCACATACAGGTTCAGCTCCTTGATATACGACGACGCCACGAACAGCTTGCCCTGCGGGCCGTCGATTGCCGCATGGGCGAACGGCTGGCCGCCGAACAGCGTTTTCACCACGCCGGCATCGAAGCCCGGCTGGTCCTGCAGCAGGTGCTTGCCGTCGACCAGTTGCGGATCGCGGTCGATCAGCACGATGCCGTTGGGGCGCACCAGCGACACGGTGCCCGTTTCGCCCAGCCGGTAGTTGCGCACCGTGTTGGCCAGATCGTTGACGCCCAGCCCGATGCCGGCCGCGGCCAGCTTGCCGCCCGCCGTCTGAACCCGGGTATTGATGAACAACATGTAGCTGGCGGCACTGACATCCTTGTCGATATCGAGGCGGTACGGCAGGTTGCTGGACAAGAACTCATAGAACCAGCCATCGCCGGCCTTGTCCGGGGACAGCGTACGGTCATACCCTCCATCCGTAAAATACTTGCCGGTTGCCTTCGACACCCAGAACACCGTGGCGGCATGGTTCTTTTCTTTCAGGTGGCGCGCATAGGACTGCCATGCGGCGAGGCCTTCGTCGGGCAGGCCGGCATCTTCCCAGGCGTGCACGTAGGTGTCGTTGGCCAGCGTCTGGGACACCGCCAGCGTCTGGCCGATCTGGCGCAGCACGTCGTTGCGGATCTCGCCGATCTGCGCCGGCAGTTCCTGGCTGACGGCACGCTCGCGGGCCCGGTTGCTGTTCATCGTGACGCTCAGCACGGACGAAATGACCATGAACGCCAGCAGGCACAGGCCCATGCTGAGCATCAGCTTCTTTTGTATTGACAATCGCTTAACGAATAGCATCACATATTCCCATAGGTTAATCTTGTACTTGCAGTGTCACTGAAATGCAGATTGCAAGCTACAGAAATATGCTGTCGGGAAACATCTGTATTCGCGACTGAGAAGTATATACAACAGCTTATTGACTATTTCAAAATGAAACGCGCGCAGCTCCGCTTCCGGCGTGAACGGCGTCGGCCCGGGAGCTTGCAGTCATGGCAACCGGACACTATGATTGCGCTCACATCATGGGAGCCTTCTACCGTCAATCGCTGATTGCCCTGGCCTGCCTGCTGGCCGGCAGCCTGCTGCTGGGCTATTTCTGCGTCGACCGCAGCTATCTGCATACGCCGCTGTTGCCGGCGCGTGCCAGCGCGCTGCCATGGCATATCGGCACCAGCACGAACGCGGGCGACACCACTGTGGCCATCCAGGAGGAGCGCCAGCAGTTGCGTTTCGGCTTCCGGCTCGCTTCGTCCCCAGACCATCCGTTCGCCGCGGCCGACCTGCTGTTCGAGGACCCCGACGGCAAGCCACGCCACGTGGATTTGTCGCGTTACGACTCGGTATCGTTCCAGGCGCGCTGCAGCCCCGCGAACACGCTGATGCTGAGCTTTCCCACCTTTGAAGACCGGATCTCCAGGCCCGATCACCTGCTGAGCTACCGCATGCCGTCGGCGTATTTTTCGTGTAACGGGCACGACACCCGAATCGAGATCGACCTGTCGCGGCTGGAAACGCCGCAGTGGTGGTTCGACATGTTCAAGCTCGACCTGTCGCACCAGGCGTACAAGCTCGACCGTGTGCCGAAAATCGCCTTCGGCAGCACGTTCCAGAGTCCGGCCGATACCGCTTCGGCCGTCGCCATCGGCGAACTGGTATTGCATGGCCGCGATTATCGTTATCTCTACGGGCTGGGCGCGTTATTGACGCTGGCATGGGGTTATTTCGGTCTCTGGTTTTTCCGGCAGCATGCCGCCGCTCTCGTGGCGGATGTCCGCGAAAAACTGCAGAAGGACCTGCCCTTTGTCGCCTACCAGCAGCTTTCCCTGGAGCCGCATCGCGACAAGGAAAAGGCGGCGGTATTGCGTTTTATCGCCACGCATTATGCCGATGCCGGAATGGATGTCGACAAGGTGGTGGCGGGAACCGGTATCAACCGGAACAAACTGAATGAAATCCTGAAAGCGGAACTGGGTTTTACCTTTACTGCCTACCTGAATAAACTGCGGCTGACCGAAGCGGCAAGGCTGCTGTCGGAAAATGCCGCGCTGGCCGTGGCGGAGATTGCCTATTCGGTCGGGTATGCCAACGTTTCCTACTTCAACAAGCTGTTCAAGGATGAGTACGGTTGCACCCCGAAAGCGTTCCGTAGCGCCTGCACGCAATGACAATGGCGGCAGTATTCCTGCAACTTTCCGCATTCCTGCAGCGTTCCGGGCCTGCCTGCTACTGCTGCCGCTGCCGCGCCGGTATGCTGCGCGGCAGTGCGCAGGCCAGCCGCCGGCGCCATTCAATCAATGGAGCGAGACAAGGAAATGCAAGAAAAAATGCTAGCAAAAATGCGGGGGCAAATACAGGGGCAAATACGGTCCAAGGCCATTGCCGGCACCCTGCTGGGCGGTTTCATATTATTGTCGCAACCGGTATCGGCACAGCAGCGCGTCATCGATGTCAATATCGGCCAGGTTGCCGGCAACCTGAATAAAACCTTCAATGAAGTGGTCGGCGCCGGGCGCGCCAACGAAGGGCTGCGCGCGGACTGGCAGCAGCAACTGGCGGAAATCAGGCGCGATGCGGGATTCCGGTATATTCGCATGCACGGCCTGCTGTCCGATGACATGGGCGTTTATAAAGTCGATGCACAGGGCAAGGAACATTATAATTTCCAGTATATCGATGCACTGTACGATTATCTGCTGAGCATTGGCGTAAAACCCTTTGTCGAACTGGGTTTCATGCCGGCCGCCATGGCCAGCGGCGACAAAACCATTTTCTGGTGGCGTGGCAATGTCACGCCGCCGCGCAGTTACGAGAAATGGGGCACGCTGGTCAGGAAGCTGACCGAGCACTGGACCGAACGTTACGGCCAGCAGGAAGTGGCAAGCTGGTATTTCGAAGTATGGAACGAACCGAAC
>DASVVD010000808.1:0-22461 GCA_036386715.1 Pseudoduganella sp. | reverse complement strand
TACCAGGCCTGGATCTCACCGACGTGTTCTACAGCGTCGCCACCGACGGTTTCGGCCACCTCTGGGTCGCCGAAACCGTCAGCGGTAAGCTGTGGCGCCTGCAGCCGGACGGCACCCCGGTTGCGCAGGCCGGAGGGCCCGTGCACATGCTTGCCAACGGTCGCGACGGCTCCCTGCTGATGGCCGACAGGCGCACCATCCGCCGCGTCCGCGTCCGCGCCGGCGCCAGCGTCGTCGAGGCCATTCCGCTGCCGCCGGGACTCGACGGCAAGCCAGTCGACCGTGAACTGCTGGGTATCCTGGATGACGGCAAGCGGCTGTGGACCGGGGCGCCGGATATAGGCGCCGTCGCCTGGGTGGACGGCAAATGGCGCCCCAGTGCCGAGCTCGGCCTGCCGAACCGTATCTACCTCAGCCAGGCTGGCGGACCGGGGCAATTGTGGCTTGCTCTCGCCACCAACGAGCTGGTCTTACATGACGGCGTCAAGCTCACCCGCTACGATGCCACGCCAGTCGGCATTGCTACCGGCATCTTCCCCGGCAAGCCGCTGGTGCTAGGAGGAACGGACGGCCTGGCGGTGCTCAGGAATGGCAAGTTCGAGTTGCTGCGCGCCACCGAACCCGACGCGCTTCGCGGGGTTTCCGGCATTGCCGTAACCGCCGACGGTGACCGCTGGCTGAACGGCAGGGCGGGCGTGGTGCACGTGCGCGCGGCCGACTGGCAGCGCGCCCTCGACCGCCCGGACCAATTGCTGCGCTATGAACTGTTCGGCATCGTCGACGGGTATCCGGGCCGTTCGAGCTCGCAGCTCCGCAGGCCTACCGCGTTCAGCGGCGACGGCCGCCATGTCTGGTTCATCGCCACCAACGGGATCGTGGGCCTGGATAGCGCGGACCTGCGCCGCAATACCGTAGCGCCTCGCCCATCGATCCCAGAGGTGCTGACCGACACGTCCCGTTTCGATGCGACCAGCGACGTGCTGCTGCCGCCAGGCTCGGATCGCTTCCGGGTCCGCTTTACGGCGCCGGCGCTGCGCCAGCCCGAGCGGACCCGTTTCGAGTATCGCCTGGAGGGCATCGACGCCGACTGGCGCGATGCCGGGACACGGCGCACCACGTCCTATACGAACGTGGGCCCCGGCGACTACGTGTTTCGGGTGCGTGCCGTCAACGAGGATGGCGTGACGAGCAGGGCGGATGCGGTGCTGCGCCTGTCCGTCGCGCCCACGCTGGTGCAAAGCCTGCCGTTCCGGATCGCCTGCGCCATCGCGCTCGCCGGCCTGCTTGTCACGCTGTACCGCCTGCGGGTGCGCTACCTGACCGCGCGCCTTATCGACCGGCTGCAGGTCAAGCTTGATGAACGCGAGCGCATCGCCCGCACGCTGCACGACACGTACCTGCAGACCGTGCAGGGAATGCTGTTGCGCTTGACGGCATTCTTGCGCTCATTGCCTGCGGAAAGCCGGTTGTACCGGGAACTGCGGACGATACTGGCGGACGCGCAGCACGTCATCGACGAGGGGCGCCAGCAGGTACATGAGCTGCGCGCCAGGGCTGTCCGGCCGCTGGCCGAGGTGGTGCGGGATTGTGTCGACGGGCTGCACACCGTCCATACCGGGGTCGAGTTTGCGTTGCACAGCGAAGGGGCGATGCGAGAGCTGCATCCGGCCGCGGCCGACGAGACAGCGGCAATCGCCTGCGAGGCGCTGCGCAACGCATTTACGCACGCGCATGCGCGCCGCATCGAGGCGACGATCCGGTACGACCGGGGCTCCCTGGCCGTCGTCGTGCGGGACGATGGCGTCGGCCTGCCCGCCGAAGTGGCGAGCACGGGCTTGCGCAGCGGCCACTGGGGCTTGGTCGGCATGCGCGAACGGGCTGCGCGGATCGGTGCGCGGCTCGACATCGACAGCGCTCCCGGCAGTGGCACGACCGTCACGCTCGCCTTGCCGGCAGCGCACGCCTATTTCGAGCCGGCCGCTCTGGCGCGGCCCTGAGCGGGGTCGTCCGCCGGCTTGCCGCTGCTTTGTCGGTTTGGCAGCTTTAGCGGCTGCGCTGGCGCAGGTCGATGATGCCGCGCTCCAAGGCAAGCATCACTGCATGCGTGCGGTCGTTGGCATCCATTTTCGCCAAGATGCTCTTCATGTGCACTTTCACGGTGGCTTCCGATATGCCCAGCTGGACGCCGATCAGCTTGTTGGTCTTGCCGAAGGCGGCCAGTTCCAGCACCTGGATTTCCCGTGGCGACAGCGCATCGGCGTGCATGTGATCGACCATCGCCACGGCGATCGACGGCGCAATGCACCTTCCTCCGCTATGGACCGTCCGGATGGCATTGGCGAGGTCGTCGCCGACTTTGCTCTTCAACATATACCCGGCGGCGCCCGCCTTGATGGCGCGCATCGCATGGACATCGCCTTCGAATGTCGTCAGCACGATCACGCGGGTGGCGGGGCAGTCCCGCCGCACCAGCGCGGTCGCCTCAATACCGTTCATCTCCGGCATCTGGATGTCCATGATGACGACATCGGGTTTTAGCGCATGGCAACTGGCCAGCGCCTCGCGTCCGGTCGTCGCCTCACCGACCAGGACGATGCCCTCCTCGCCCTCGAGGATGGACATGAGGCCCTGCCTGAACAGCGGATGGTCGTCGACGACGAGAACGGAAATCGGTTTGCTTGGCATCTGGTGGCTGGAAGAGGGAACTTGCATTTGAAACATTATAAGGCGCAATGGATGACATTCCCGCTCGCATGCCTCCATCTGGGTATTTTGAACCTGCTGCTGGGAGTGATTCGGAATTATCGACTAGAAGATACGATGCAAGCTCCAGGGGCCACCCGGCCCGTAGTAAGAATTGGCACGGTGCGCGAATCGTGCCGCATACAGCTCCACCGGCTAGAAAGATTTTGGCGAAATGATGAACTTCCTCTTTGAAGAGCATACCTGCTCGGCGCTTTACCTTCAGCAAATACTGCAGGACCGCCATCCGAACCGCTGCCAGATGCTGGCTGACATGTTCGCGATGGGTTGCCTGCTCCACTTCCAGGGCGAACGCTCGGCAGCGTCGATCTTGATCGGCCAGGTGGTCGACTCGGTGCGCAGCATGGGGGACCCGGAGTACCTGTCGACGCTGCTGGACAGCATTTCGGGAAACGAGCTGCGCCTGGCCTGCGAGATCGCACCGAGCCTGGAACTCAGGGAGCTGTGCGACCGGGCGCGCCAGGGACCCTCCAGGGAGGCTGCCTGCGCGCGTTAGCGCAGCACTACGTTTCGCTTGCCGCCGTTTCGTTTTGCGCCTGCAACACGATCAGGTCCCATGGCGCCGGCGATGGGAAGATCTCCAGCAGGAACTCGATGAACGCCTTCACGTTCGGGCTGCCGCGGCGGCTCTCTGGCCACATCGCGGTGACGACGAAGCGCTCCACGGCCAGTTCGGGGAGGATCGGCACCAGGAGCTGGCGCTCGACGTAATGGGCCGCCGCGTAGGTGGGCGCGATGCCGATGCCGCCGCCGGCCGCCAGCGCGGCCAGCACGCCGTCCGTGGCGTCGATGATTATGCCCGATTCCGGCGTCATCTCGACGATCCGTTCGCCCACCTGGAAGGGCCAGCGCAAGGCTTGGCCGGAACTCTGGTAGCGGAAGTTGACGCACTCGTGCCCCAGCAGGTCTTCGATATTGCGGGGCGTGCCGCGGCGCGCGAGGTAGCCTGGGGCAGCGAAGGCGCACAGGCGATGCGGCGTAAGCGGGCGCGATACCAGTCGCGAATCGCCCAGCGCGCCGATCCGCAGGGCCACATCGATGCCTTCCTCGATCAGGTCGGTATAGCTGTCGCCCATGCGCAGGTCGATGGTCACCTTGGGATAGCGTTCGCGGAACCGTGGCAACGCTGGCGCCAGGATATGCGTGCCTATGGGCAGCGGAGCGGTCACGCGCATCAGGCCGGCAGGCTCGGCCCGGGCCGTCGCGGCGGCCTGCTCGATCTGTTCGACTTCCTGCAGCAGCCGGATGGTGCGCTCCTGCAGGTCGCGCCCCTCGGGAGTCAGTGCCAGCGAGCGCGTGGTACGGGTAAAGAGCCGCACCTTCAGGTGCTCTTCGAGCCGTTGCACGCTCTTGCTCACGGCCGAGGGCGAAACGCCCAGAGAACGTGCCGCCGCTGTGTAGCTTCCCAGCGATGCCGTGCGGGCGAAGGCAATCAAACCCGTCAGGCTTTCCAATCCAATTTGTGCCGTCATGGAATTATTAAATCAATTTCGATGTAAATTGTCAACATAAATGCAAGAGTCGTGCCTGAGCGTCATCATCTCCGTCCAACACTGTCCATGGCGGGCATGGTCGGCGCCGCCATTCTGCTGCTGCCTGTCGCCAAGGCCTTACCACCGCTGGTCATTGCACTGTTGCAGCATGGGCTTCGTTTCGGCATGCTGCCGATCAGCATGCAGAGTTATCTGCTCGCCAGGGCCCCCGATCACACACAGGCGATGCAGGCGGTGTTCGTTTCCGTCGGACAGGCTGCCATCGGCGGCGGCGCGCTGCTGGGTGGCCCGCTGGTCGACCACATCGCGCCGCGGCGGCGATGCGCACGGGCGGCGCGGTGGCGCTGGTGACCTTTCTGCTCGTCGAGCGGCAGGGCGGGGGCAATCCTACCCTTCGCACAAGCCCACTCAACCCGTGCTCCGCTTGAAGAAAGATTGAAGCGCGACGGCAGCGGCTGATCCGCGGCAGTCGGGCATCCCATCCGGGTAGGGTCGGCAACACCACTATCGTGTGATTCAAGCTCCTTTCCTGGCACCTACACTGCGCAAGTCCCTGCACCGTTCCCGCTGCAACCGCTTCGCTTCCGGGACGGCGGCCGACCGCATCAACCCCGTCGGCAGGGAGTTCTACATTACGCAACACCACCAAGAGGTCAAAAAAAATGAAAAGCCAACAACGGGGTAAATGGAGCCTGGCGACGCTGCTGATTGCTGTCGGCGTGGTCGGTGCCGTCGCCGCAGTCATGTCGGGATGCACGGACGCGAACAGTAAAACGGAGCCTGCCGCCCCGATGGCCGGGCCACCCGTGTCCGCAGCCGTCGTCGTCGAGAGACCGGTTGCGGAGACCCAGGAATTTTCAGGCCGTCTGGAAGCGATCGAGGTGGTGCAGATCCGGCCGCGCGTCAGCGGCTACATCACGACCGTCAACTTCACCCCCGGCGCCGAAGTGAAGAAAGGCGACCTGCTGTTCGTGATCGACCCTCGTCCCTACCAGGCGGAAGCGGACCGTGCGCAGGCTGCTGCCGCTTCTGCCCGCGCCCGCGCCGACCTGGCCCGGATCGAACTGCAGCGCGCCGAGCGGCTGCTGGCCGACAGAGCGATTGCCCAGCGCGAGTTCGACGAGCGGGCGGCTGGCCAGAAGGAATTCGAAGCCAACGCAAGGGCAGCGCAGGCGCAACTGGAGGCGGCCCGACTGGACCTGACGTACACGCGCGTGACCGCGCCGATCAACGGGCGGGTGTCGAAAGCCGAGATCACTCTGGGTAACCTGGTCGACGCGACTGCGGTGCTGACGTCGGTGGTGTCGCTGGACCGGATGTATGCCAGCTTCGCTGGCGACGAGCAAACCTACCTGCGCGTGGGCTCGCGCACGCAACGCGGCCAGCCAACCGCTGTCAAGGTCGGCCTGAACAACGAGGAAGGTTTTCCGCATGACGGGGCGCTTGAATTCGTCGACAACCAGCTCGATACGCGTACCGGCAGCGTCCGCATGCGGGCAACATTGAAAAACGAAGATCGGGTGCTGGCGCCGGGTCTGTTTGCGCGAATCCAGGTCGGCAGCGGCGTCCCCCGGAACGCGGTGCTCATCCGCGACAAAGCCGTGGGCACGGACCAGAACCGCAAGTTCGTGGTCGTGGTCGGTCCGGATAACAAAGCCGTCTTCCGGCCGGTGACGCTCGGGCCCCTGGTCGACGGCATGCGCGTGGTGCGCAGCGGCCTCCAGCCAGGCGAGAGGATCGTTGTCGATGGCTTGCAGCGCGTCAGTCCCGGCGCCCCGGTATCCGCGCAAGTCGTGCCGATGGACGAAAGCGCCGTCAGCGCTGCCAAGGCAGCCGATGCCGCGCACGACGTGCCGCTGGCATCGGTCAGCGAAAAACAGGAGTAAGCAATGAATATCTCCCGCTTCTTTGTCGACAAGCCGATCTTTGCCGCAGTCATGTCGATCATGGTGTTCGTGGCCTGCCTGATCGCGATCTTCGAGCTACCCATCTCAGAATACCCCGATGTCGTGCCGCCTTCGGTGGTGGTGCGTGCCCAATATCCAGGGGCCAATCCGAAGATCATCGCCGAAACCGTGGCGGCCCCCCTCGAGGAACAGATCAACGGCGTCGAGAATATGCTGTACATGTCGTCGCAGAATACCAGCGACGGTGCCTTGCAGCTGACCGTGACCTTTGCCATCGGCACCAATGTCGACCAGGCCGAGACGGCGGTGCAGAACCGCGTCCAGCGCGCATTGCCGCGGTTGCCCGAGGAGGTGCGCCAGATTGGCGTGACGACTGTGAAAAGCTCGCCGAACCTGACGATGGTGGTGCACCTGAAGTCACCGGATGGGCGCTACGACGACCTGTACCTGCGCAACTATGCGGTGCTGAACATCAAGGACCAACTGGCGCGGCTGCATGGCATGGGCGAGGTGCAGCTGTTCGGCTCCGGCGACTACGCGATGCGCGTCTGGCTGGATCCGCAGAAGGTTGCGACCCGTGGCCTGACGGCCGGCGACGTGGTCGATGCGATCCGCGAACAGAACGTGCAGGTCGCGGCAGGCGTGATCGGCCAGGGCCCATCGAAGGATGCCAACTTCCAGTTGACTGTCAACACCCAAGGCCGCCTGTCGACTGTTGAGGAGTTTGGAGACATCGTCGTGAAGACCAATCCGGACGGTGCGACGACGTTGTTGAAGGATGTCGCACGGCTTGAAATGGGATCGAACTCCTACGCGCTGCGCTCGCTGCTGAACAATAAATCGGCGGTGGCGATCCCGATTTTCGAAGCCCCCAACGCCAACGCGTTGCAACTCTCGGCAGATGTTCGCGCGACGATGAAGACGCTGTCGAAGACTTTCCCGCAAGGTGTCGAGTACGACATCGTGTATGACCCCACGCAGTTCGTGCGAGAGTCGATCAATTCGGTCGTGCATACCCTGGGCGAAGCGGTAATCCTGGTGGCCATCGTCGTCATCGTGTTCCTGCAAACCTGGCGTGCGTCGATCATTCCACTGCTGGCGGTTCCCGTGTCAATCGTCGGTACCTTCGCCGTAATGCTGATGTTCGGATTTTCGATCAATACGCTATCGTTGTTCGGGCTCGTGCTGGCAATTGGCATTGTGGTCGACGACGCCATCGTCGTGGTCGAAAACGTCGAGCGCTATATCGAAAAGGGCCTTACGCCACACGACGCGACGATCCAGGCCATGAAGGAAGTGTCGGGTCCGATCATCGCGATTGCCCTGGTGCTGTGTGCCGTGTTCGTGCCGATCGCTTTCGTTTCCGGCCTGACGGGCCAGTTCTATCGGCAGTTCGCCCTGACCATCGCGATTTCCACCGTGATCTCGGCTTTCTCCTCGCTGACACTGGCGCCGGCCTTGTCGGCCGCGCTGCTGAAGGGGCACGACGCACCGAAGGACGTGCTGACGCGCAGCATGGACAAGGTACTGGGCGGCTTCTTCCGCGTCTTCAACAAGTTCTTCAGCCGCTCGGCAACGAAGTATGAAGGCGGAGTACGGGGCGTGCTGCGCCACAAGGGTACTTCGCTGGTAGTGTATGCGTTGCTCGGCGTCGCCGGGCTGTTCATGTTCAAGGCAGTGCCGCCAGGCTTTGTGCCGGGGCAAGACAAGCAATACTTGATTGGCTTCGCGCAATTGCCTGACGCCGCCTCGCTGGACCGGACCGACCAGGTCATCCGCCAGATGTCCGATATCGCCAAGGATATTCCCGGCGTGCGCGATTCCATCGCTTTCCCGGGCCTGTCGATCAACGGCTTCACCAACGCACCGAACGCCGGCATCGTGTTCCTTGGTCTGAAGCCCTTCGAGGAACGCAAGGGCAAGTCGCTGTCCGCGCAGGCTATCGCGGCGGAGGTCAACAAGCGGATGGGCACTATTCAAGGCGCTTTCGTGATGGTGCTGCCGCCACCACCGGTCAATGGCCTTGGTACCACCGGCGGTTTCAAGCTGATGATCGAAGACCGTGCCAACCTGGGTTACGACGAATTGTTCAAGGCGGTGCAGGTGGTGCAGCAGAAGGCCTGGCAGGAACCGCGGTTGCAAGGCGTGTTCTCGGGTTACCAGATCAACGTGCCGCAGCTGTTCGCGGATGTCGATCGGGTAAAGGCGAAACAGCTGGGCGTGCCGTTGCAGACGATCTACCAGACCTTGCAGGTCAATCTCGGCTCGCTGTACGTGAACGACTTCAACCAGTTTGGCCGTACCTACCAGGTGCGCGTGCAGGCCGATGCCCAGTTCCGTTCGCACGCCGAGCAGATGACACAGCTGAAGGTGCGCAACGACAAGAGCGAGATGATCCCCCTGTCGTCACTGATGCGGGTGAGGGATACGTATGGCCCGGATCGTGTACAGCGCTATAACAACTACGTTGCCGCGGACTTGAACGGCGGTGCCGCACCGGGCGTGTCGTCCGGCCAGGCGCAGGAAATCATGGAGGGAATCCTGCGCGATACCCTGCCGCAGGGGCTCACCTACGAATGGACTGACCTGACGTACCAGGAAATTCTGGCAGGCAACACGATGGTCTACGTCTTCCCGCTGTGCGTGCTGCTGGTATTCCTGGTGCTGGCCGCGCAGTACGAAAGCTGGACGCTGCCGCTGGCCGTGATCCTGATCGTGCCGATGTCGATCCTGTGCGCGCTGATCGGCGTGAAGCTGACCGGTGGCGACAACAATGTCTTCACCCAGATCGCCCTGTTCGTGCTGGTCGGACTGGCGTCGAAGAACGCGATCCTGATCGTGGAGTTTGCGCGCGAGCTGGAAGAGCAGGGCCGCTCCATCGTCGACGCCGCACTGGAGGCTTGCCGCCTGCGTCTGCGCCCTATCCTGATGACGTCGATCGCGTTCATCATGGGCGTACTGCCGCTGGTGTTCTCCAGTGGTGCAGGTTCCGAGATGCGCCACGCGATGGGTGTCGCCGTGTTCGCGGGCATGCTGGGCGTCACGCTCTTCGGCCTGTTCCTGACGCCCGTCTTCTATGTCTTGTTGCGCACCCTGGCGAAACGCCTGGAGAGGAAAAAAGCGCCGCCCCCGGAAGTGTCGCTGGTCAAAATGGAAGGAACCCACGGATGAACCACTTTACTTTCAAGAGCCGCTCCCCGCTCCCCCTGTCGCTCCTGGCCGTGCTGGTATTGAGCGCCTGCGCCGCGCCTGATTTCAAACAGCCGGCGATGGACGTGCCGGCTGCGTTCAAGGAAACGCAATCCACCGACGATGTGAAGGTGGCAGCTGACGGTACGCGCTGGAAGGCGGCGCAGCCGGCCGAGCAGCAGCCGCGCGGCGAATGGTGGCTGGCGTTCAACGACCCGTTGCTGACCGAGCTGATCAACGAAGCGACTCGTAATAACGCCAATCTCGCCGTGGCGGCCGCCCGCGTGAAGCAGGCGAGGGCGATCGCCGGCATTGCCGAGGCAGACCGAATTCCGCAGGTCGGTGTTGGTGTTGGCGCCAATCGTTCCCGATTATCGCCACAGGAGGCCAATCTGCCGCAAGACTTCGCAGTTGCGCCGGCCAGCAGCTACCAGGCGCGATTGACAGCGAGCTATGAAGTCGACCTGTTCGGCCGCGTCGCATCGAATGTGGCGGCAGCCCGCAACGACTCGGCAACCGTCGAAGCAAGCTACCGGTCGGTATTGCTGTCGCTGCAGGCGGATGTGGCGCAGTCGTATTTCCGGGTGCGCGCCACGGATGCGGAGCTGGCGACCGTGGCACAGACGGTGCGGCTGCGCGAGGCGAGCGTGCAGGTCACCCAGCGCCGTTTCGACCTGGGCGATATCGGCGAATTTGACCTGTCGCGCGCGAAGACAGAGCTGGCGACTGCACGAGTCGAAGCGATCGGCCTGCAACGCCAGCGCACAACTGCCGAACATGCATTGGCTGTCCTGCTGGGCAAGCCTGCGGCGGCATTCACGGCGGAGGTGGCGCCGCTGACTGAAGAAGGCGCGTTGCCCGTCGTGCCGGCGGGGCTGCCGTCGTCGCTGCTCGAGCGCCGGCCGGACATTGCCGCTGCCCAGCGCGCGATGGAGGCAGCCAACGCGCGCATCGGCGTGGCACGATCGGCCATGTTCCCGGCGTTGACGATCAGCGCCGATGGCGGCGGCGTCGGCCCGGCGTTTGCCGACGTTTTCCGGTGGAGCAGCCGTTCCTGGATGCTGGGCACGTTGCTGTCGATGCCCTTGATCGACGGGGGGCGCAATTGGGCCAACATCAAGCGCAGCGAGGCGGCACTCGAAGAATCGGTGGGCAGTTATCGCCAGATCGTGCTGACCGCGTTTGCCGAAGTCGAGGACAACCTGGCCGGCTTGCGCATCCTGTCCGGCCAGACTGCACGGATCGACGAGGCAGTGGTCTCGGCGCGCCGCTCGGCCGACCTCGCGCAAAAGCTGTATGCGGCCGGTCGCTCCAGTTACCTCGAACTGCTCGATGCGCAGCGCAACCTCGCTGCCGTTGAACGCAGTGCGGTACAACTGCGGGGCAACCGCGCGATCACGACTGTGGCACTGATTCGCGCGCTGGGCGGGGGCTGGGGCCGGACCTAGCGGGTATGCCGGAATCGCCGGCGCGATCGCTGCGAATGTGTTCGGGAGCCGGGGCAGATTCCCCGGCCCGATCCTGGTTACGAGGCCGTGCGCCGAGCCAATCGCCGGAGCAGCGCATGCATGCGCAGCCGGGGCCGGCATTCATCCGCATCGGCATACACGCGACGGGCCGGCAACGACACGATGACTTGCGTGCCTTCGGGCCGGCGCCGCCGCAATTCGACGCTGCCGCCCAGGGCCCTGGTACGCTCATGCATGCCGGCCAGGCCCAGTGGCCCTTCCTTTCGGCATTGCGCAGCACGTCTTCGGGAATGCCGAGGCCATCGTCTTCGATCACCATGCGAAAATCATTGTGGCCGTGCATGATTTCAAGGCTGACGTGGCCGGCGGCCGCGTGCCGGTAGGCGTTGAACAGGGCTTCGCGGCCGATGCCGTAGATATCGTGGCTGGCGGTCGCGTTGACGGGGCTTGCGGGACCCTTGACGATGAGTTCGAACCGGGGACCCAGGTCCTCCGCCAGCGACCGACCGAATTCGCCGAGCTTCCTGGCGAGGTCTTCGCCCTTGTCCGATGAACTACGCAGATCCAGCAACTGTCTCCTTCCCTGGACCAGGACTTCGCCAGCCTGATCGAGAATGGGCGCGATGAGACGGCGTGTATCGCTGTCTGGCGGTAGCCGCTTTGCCACGCCCTGGAAGCGCAGGATCAGTCCCTGCATGCTCTGCAGCAGGGTATCGTGCAGCGCGCGCGATGCGCTCCCGTTCGGCCAGCCGTTCCTGCATGCGTTCACGGTAGCGTTTGGCGAGGCGGCGCGTGCGCCAATAGTAAATGCCCGCGACGGCGCCGAGCAGCGCCACCCCGCAAAAGCCGCGGAACCACATCGTCTGCGTGACCTGTGATTCAATATTGAACGATAAAGACGTTCCTTCCCGGTTCCATACGCCGTCGTTGTTCGAGGCGATGACCCGGAAGCGGTAGGTGCCAGGCCCCAGGTTCGTGTAGTGCGCCGAGCGCCGGTCATCGCTCTCGCGCCACGCGATATCGACGCCCTCGAGGCGGTATTGGAAGCGCATCCGCTCGGGCTCCTGGTACGACAATGCCGAAAAGTCCACCGACAGAATTCTGGTTCCGGCTGGTAGCCGCATGCCGTCAGCAATGGCATAACTGTCGGCCCCGGACTTTATGCCGGTAATGACGACAGGAGGCACCAGGCGGTTGGATGTCAGCTTTGCGGGATCAAACCCGTATACGCCGCCCGTCGTCGAGAACCACAGCGTGCCATCCTCGCTGCGGACGGCCGACGGCACGGGAAGGATGGGACTTGTCGATCCGACGATGCCGTCGCGATGATCGAGCCGGTTGAACCGCACCTGGTAGGCGGGGTCGCGCAGGGCTTTCAGGAGCTCCTTCGGCGCGATATTGGAGATGCCGTCGCCACCGTTGATCCATAGCGTGCCGTCGCGGGCGAACACCATGCCGGTGATACCCGTAAAGGGTTCGCCCGCCCATCCTTCCAACGCGGCGAAACGCTTGTCGTCGAAATATGCAAGGCCATTCTCGCCGCCGATCCAGGCGCCATCGCGCACCGGCAGGATGTGCATGATGGTCCCGACCCCGAGTCCGTCCGCGCGGCCGTACTGCCTGTGCTGGGCGCCCTGCAGAAGAACAAGCCGGTTGTTCACGGAACCGAGCCAGATACGGCCTTGGCTGTCGGCAGCAATCGCCGAGGCTGCGAATGTCGTCAGCCCGGGCACGCCACCGCCAGCGGACCATTGCCCGGCGTGCAGGGTGTATAACCCGGCGCGCCCCATGCTGACCCATAGTGCCCCGGCCGTGTCCGTTGCCAGCGCGTATACGGCCGTGGCCTTGATGTCGGGAAGCGAGGGAATGCGCCGCAGCCCGCTGCTTCCGACGGTCCAGAGTTGACCGCTGTTTCCCCCGACCCAGACCGTCCCGTCGGACGCGCGATGCAATGCGGTGATCGCGTCGGCATATACCGGTCTGGAGGCGAATGGACGGGGTGCGCTACCGGGGCTGGCAATGTGCGAATAGTCCGCCGACACACTGCTGCCGGGACCACCCGTGATCGGCCTACCACTGAAGTGCTTGTAAGGGGGAAGGGGCACTGCCCGCATGCGCGGCAGCCTGAAACGGTCGAGCCCGTTCTCGGTGGCCAGCCAGACATTGTGCTCGCGGTCTTCGAACAGCACGGACGGTGTCCTGCTTCTCAGGCCCTGGTCCGTGCGGAAGCGCTGGGCCGGCGCCCGGGTCGATGTACTGCCGAGTCGGACGATTCCATGATCGTTGGTTAGCCAGGCGTAGCCTTCGTGATCGAAGGCCAGTTCATGGAACGCCTCGTTGGTGCGCCACGCCAGTCCCGGCCCGTGTCCGGGCGGTGACACCATGTGCAGCCCCGTGCTTTCGGAGTCGGTCGTCCAGATGCTGCCGTCGGGATGCCGTGCCAGCCCGCCGCTGCTTTTCAATCGCATCCGAAGATCGAACGAGACGGCGCCATTTTGCAGGGAGTAGACCTCGGTGAGTGTGCGGACCCACAGGACGCCGCGGTGGTCGAGCAGTATCGCCAGGACCTGGCCTTCCGGCGCCTTGAGCGACGGTGCGAGACGGTGCCAGCGGGAGTCGGCGCCGAGGACATGCAAGCCCCGCCCCGTGGCCAGCCATATCCGTCCCGACGCATCCTGCGTCGCGTCGAACGTGGTGCCGGCCGGCGTGCCGGGGCTGTCCAGCCGGAAATGCCGCATGAGGCCATGGCGCATCAGGCTGACGCCACCGTACTTGTAGCCGATCCATAACGTCCCGTCCCGCAGCACGCCGATGCCGGAAATTCCCGACGACAGCGGGGCTTCCGTTCCCGCGACGCGCAGGAAGCGGACGCCATCGAACTTGTACAGGCCGGACGAACTGCCGAGCCACAGCCAGCCGTCCGGCGTCTGCGCGATCCTAGTGATACCGGTGGGCGCGCCCTCGCGGGCCGTCCAGCTGGTGTGCAGCAGGTCGTTGGACGACACCGAGGGGGGAGCGGCTCCGGCTACCGTGGGTGTTGGCGCGGCATCCGCCGATGCGCCAACCGCGAGCGCGGCAAGGAACCGCCAAGCAGTAAACCGGATCATGCTCGGCAATGACGCGACATCACGGCGGTGCAGGCGCACCATTGGCGTACAGGCCGATGCCGGTCATGATGGCGCCGGAGTTCGCTATATTCATTGGCGCCGGGTTCATGCGGTACCTTTCGAAGTTGCCAGCTGGCCGGCAATCGGCAAGGTGGAATGCGCTTGCCGGTCAGCCGGAAGATGGCATTGCATATGGCCGGCGCGATGCCGGACGCTCCGCCTTCGCCCATGCCTTCGAATGGCACGCCGCTTTCGATGATCTCCGTCGTGAACACGGGGCTTTCGGACAGCTGCAACACGCGGTAGTCGTAGACATTGCTCTCCTGTACCCGGCCTTCGCTGATCGATATCTTGCCGAACAGCGCGGCGGACAAGCCCCAGATCGCCGCGCCCTCCATCTGTGCGTACCCCGTGTCCGGGTTGATCACCTTGCAGGGATCGGCAACGGTGCAGATCCGGTGGACGACGACTTGTCCATTCTCGACCGATACTTCAGCGCTCTGGCCAACCAGGCAGTCGAGATGCTTGTGACTGATGCCCAGGCCGATGGCGCGCCCGGCGGGTAATGGCTTGCCCCAGCCGCTGATGGATGCGACGCGGTCCAGGAAGGCCAGCGCCCGCCGGTCGGTAGCCAGCAGCGCGCGCCGGAACCGGTACGGGTCCGTGCCCGTTTTGCTGGCCAGTTCGCCGACGAAGCTTTCGATCGTGAAGACAGTCTGGGAAGCGCCGACGGAGCGCCACATTCCGGTTGGCACCGGGGTTTCACTGCGCACCCAGCGGCCGTCCTGGTGCGGGAAGCCGTACAGGGTGTCGCGTGCCCGGCGCGCCGTCCACCAGCGGTCGGCAACGATGGCGACGGCGTCCGGCAGATCGAGGACGCCCTTGATGCCTTTCTGCTTGAGAACCTCGGCGCGCGCGTCGCGCACCAGCGTGCCGCCGAAGGTCGGCGAGGCCACCACGGTGGCATACAGCATGTCCGGCAAGCGCACATCGATCGCGAACTGCGCCGTGCCATTCACCTTGGCCGGGATATCGAGGCGCTGGACCGCCGTCCTGACCAGCGCCTTGCCCTTGCGGGGCGCCTTGCTGATTTCCACTGGCACCGGTTCGGCCGCCGCGCGGGATGCCAGCTCGCCATAGCCAAGCGACCTGCCGCTTTTTTCGTGCACGACCTTGCCGGTATCGGTGGCGCATTCCGATGCAGCGACCTTCCACTGGCGTGCCGCCGCCGCCATGAGCATGGTGCGCGCCGTGGCGCCGGCGTCGCGGTACAGGTCATGGAATCCGGAGACGCCGGTACTCGCGCCGGTCAGCTGGGCGCGCAGGATCGGGCTGTTGAACTGCGGCGCTACGGGCGCGAGTTCGAACCGCACGCGCTGCCAGTCCGCGTCCAGTGCTTCGGCGACCACCATCGGCAGCGCGGTCGACGTGCCCTGGCCGATCTCGGCAACCGGCGAAATGACGGTGACCGTGCCATCCGCGGCGATGCGCAGGTAGTTCAGCGCGAGGGCGGTGTCGTCATGCGTTGCCGCCGCGCCGCCATCGGCAAAGGCCAGGACATAGGCTCCGGCGCCGAGCATGACCGTGGCCTTGATGAACGAGCGCCTGCCGAACCGGCCGGCGCTCATGCCGGCACCTTCCGGGAGGCGATCGTGCGTGCTTCCTGCAAGGCGGCCTTCACGCGGGGATAGGTGCCGCAGCGGCAGATGTTGGTCATCGCCGCGTCGATCTGCGAGTCGGTGGGGGCGGGGTTTTCGGCCAGCAGCGAGGCGGCCGCCATCAGCATCCCGGACTGGCAATAGCCGCATTGCGGCACCTGGTGCCTGATCCACAGCGCCTGCAGCACATGGGGCTTGTCGTTTGCCGCCAGGCCTTCGATGGTGGTGATCTTCTTGCCGGCCGCGGCTTCCACCGGCAGGACGCAGCAACGGGTGGCCACGCCATCCAGGTGCACGGTGCAGGCGCCGCAGAGCGCCAGGCCGCAGCCATACTTGGTGCCTGTCAGGCCGAGTTCGTCTCGCAGCACCCACAGCAGGGGCGTATCGCCTGCGGTATCGACCGCCATCCTGCGGCCATTGACTTCGAGTGTGATCACGGTATTCCCCAGGTGGTGTTGGTTGCGTGCAGCCGTCCCGGCTGTGGCGCCAGCCTGGCATTGCCATCTGCAAGCCCGGCCAGTCCAGACGTTACAAGCCATCAATTTCGGGAACAAGTGCGCCAGGGGTTGATTCAGTAGTGCCGTCATGGCACGAATGCGGTGGCTGGCAATCCGGTACCCACCAAGCGATTGGTGCCTTGCTGGAAAAACTGTAAGGAGACCGGCCGGTATTGTCGTGCGTGAAAACGCCCGTTACCGTGTGCTGGCTTGTTCCGCCTGAACTTGCGTGGCGCTGCCGCATGTGCTGCCGTGATGGAAGGCGGCGCGATCCTCGTCTAAAACCAACCGGTAAAAGCCCATGAAAACCATTCCGCACATCCTCTCCGCTTCGCTGCTCGCCGCAGGCAGCCAGGCAGCCCATGCAGCCGAACCCGTCCCGGTCCCGGAGCACCGTGTCCAGGCCTTCCTGGAGGTGTTGAACGGCAGCGGCGGCAAGCCGATCGAGCAGTTGCCGCCGAAGGATGCGCGCCAGGTTCTCATCGGGGCGCAGGCCGGCGTGCCGACCGACCTGTCGTCCGTCGAAGTGACCACCAGGACGATCACGCAGGATGGTCAGAAGGTCGACCTGACGGTGGTGCGGCCGCGCGGTGCCAAGGCCAACGTGCCGGCGTTCATGTTCTTCCATGGCGGCGGCTGGGTACTGGGCGACTTCCCCACCCACTCGCGGCTGGTGCGCGACCTGGTGAACTACTCGGGTGCGGCCGCGGTGTTCGTCAACTACACGCCGTCTCCCGAAGCGCAATACGGCGTCGCCATCGATCAGGCCTATGCGGCGACGAAATGGGTCGCGGCGCACGGCAAGGAAATCAACGTGGATGGCAGCCGCCTGGCCGTGGCGGGCAATAGCGTCGGCGGCAATATGGCGACCGTCGTCAGCCTGATGGCGAAGCAGAAGGGGCTGCCGAAGATTCGCCTGCAACTGTTGCTGTGGCCCGTTACCGACGCCAGCTTCGAGACCGGATCGTACCAGCAGTTCGAGAACGGCTACTTCCTGACCCGGGGCATGATGCAATGGTTCTGGGACAGCTACACGAGGGATGCCGCCAAGCGCGCGGAAATCACCGCCTCCCCGCTGCGCGCGACGGTGGCCCAGTTGCAGGGCCTGCCGCCGGCGTTGATCCAGACCGCCGAGCTCGACGTGCTGCGCGACGAGGGCGAAGCCTATGGCCGCAGGCTCGATGCCGCCGGCGTCGATGTCACTGTGACCCGCTATAACGGCCTGATCCACGACTATGGCCTGCTCAATGCGCTGGCGACGGTGCCGGCCGTGCAGACGGCGCTGGGCCAGGCCGGCAGCGCACTGGCAAAGCACCTGAAGTAGCCGGGCGCCCGGCCGTCGAAGGTCATGGCTTGCGCTACCTCGATAGTGGCAATTCGGGTTTCGCAGGCACTTTCCCGGTTACCGTTGCCGCGTGTTTGCATTATCGTTGGTGCCTGTTCCTGCCTGCCGCAAGGGCAACATCCATCACAAAAGGATTCACCATGCAGACCGAAGAAACGTCGCCCGTACAGATAGCGCAGCTGTTCTTTTCGCACTGGAGCAATAACCGCATCGACGAGGCGCTGTCGATGCTCGCCGATGATGTCCTGTATGACAATGTGCCGTTCCCGGACATTGTCGGCCGCGATGCGGTGGCGGCATTCCATCGCGGCTTCGGCGTCGGTACCGAGTTCCTGCTGGACTGGCAGGTCACCCACATCGCGGCTGCCGGCAATGTGGTCCTCAATGAGCGCGTCGACATATTCCGCCATCGCGACGGCGGAACCATCACGCTTCCCGTGATGGGGACCATCACGGTGGCGGGCGGACAACTCACGGTATGGCGCGACTATTTCGATGCCGCCGATTTCGACAGGCAACTGGCCAGGATCCGCGCGGCCCACGACGGCCACGGCGGCCAGATTACCGGCCATGTTTGACCCTTGACCCTTGACCCCTGACCTCAGGCCGCCAGGAAGCGCTGCGCCAGCTTGTTTTCGCGGAAGTGTTCAGCACGAAATCGACGAAGGCGCGCGTTTTTGCCGGCAGCAGTTTCTGGCTGCTGAAATAGAGCGGGATCGAGCCGACTTCGTCGTGCAGTCCGGCAGCACGCGGACCATCTCGCCGCTTTCCAGGTAACGCATCGCATGCGGCATGGCCACCAGCGCGGCACCCATGTGCATCAGGACGGCGCGCACGATGGCATCCGGGTCGTTGACGGTCATGCATGGCGCTGCCCGCAAAGTCCCACGTCGCCATGGCGGTCGCCTGAACCGACATTTTCCGAAGGAGCACATCATGAAAATTTCCATCATTGGCGCCGGCGCCATCGGTACGGCCATTGCGACCGCCCTGGCCGGTGCGGGGATCGACGTATCGATCGCCAACAGCCACGGCCCCGAATCGCTCAGGCACATCGAGGCCGCGCTGGGCCGGCATGTGAAGGCCACCACCGCCGAAGAAGCGGCCCGCGCCGATATCGTCTTCCTGGCGGTGAACTGGTCGAAGATCGCCGGTGCCGTCCAGGACTTCGGGCCGTGGGAAGGCCGGATCGTGATCGACGCGAACAATCCGATCGAAGCGCCCACCTTCAAGCCGTTCGACCTGGGCGACCGGACGTCCAGTGAAGTCGTGTCGGCATTGCTGCCCGGCGCACGGGTGGTCAAGGCGTTCAATCACCTGCAGCCTGCACTGCTGTCCGGTGATCCGCGTGCCGAAGGCGGCCAGCGCGTGCTGTTCGTCGCCGGAGACGACATGGCGGCCAAACGCGACGTAGTAGGGCTGATCGGGCAGCTCGGCTTCTTCGGCATCGACCTGGGCATGCTCGCCGCTGGCGGCAAGCTGTTCCAGTTCCCGGGTGGCCCGTTGCCGACGCAGAACCTGGTGCGTTTCGACCGACCCGCCGCGCGATGAGCGGCGCCGCGGCAAGCCCCGCGGCGGTCGCGGATGCCGATGCGGTAGCCGCGCCCTGGAGCGCTGTCACCGCCATCGGCATCGGCGCCTTCGCACTGGTCACCAGCGAGTTCCTGCCGGTGGGCCTGCTGCCGCAGATCGGCGCGGACCTGCAGACCAGCGCGGGGCAGACCGGTTTGATGGTGATGATGCCGGGCATTGTGGCGGCAGTGGTAGCGCCGTTGACGCTGGCGTTTGCCGGCCGCATCGACCGGCGCTTCATGCTGTGGGCCCTGCTTGCCTTGCTGGCCGTGTCCAACGTGACCGTCGCCCTGGCCGACAGCTTCGCCGTCGTGCTCGCGGGACGGTTCATGCTCGGCGTGGCGATCGGCGGCTTCTGGACCATCGGCGGCTCGCTGGGCCCGCGACTGCGGCCAGGCGAGGCGGCCAGGGCGACTTCGCTGATCTTTGCCGGTGTCTCCGTCGGCACGGTGGCCGGCGTGCCGATCGGCACCCTGGTCGGCGGCTTACTGGGCTGGCGCATGGCGTTCGTCGGCGCGGCAGTCGCGTCGCTCATCGTCACCGCCATGCTCATGTATGTGCTGCCCGCCATCCGGCCGGCAGCGGCAAGCAAGGTGCGGCACATGGTCGACGTGCTGCGCGTGCCGCTGGTGCGCGTGGGGCTACTTGCCGCCCTGCTGATCTTCATGGGCCAGTTCGCTGCCTATACCTACATAACCCCCTACCTGCTGGAGCGGGCGCAACTGTCTCCAGCCGCCATCGGCCCGATCCTGTTCGGCTATGGCGCGGCCGGGCTGGCGGGCAATCTGCTAGCCGGATGGAGCACCACGAAAAGCGTGCGGGGCACGCTGCTCGGGACGGCCGCGCTGCTGGGCGGATCGGTCATCCTGGTGGTTGCGGCGGGGGCGTCCATGCCGCTGGTTGTCGGCTTCCTGCTCACGTGGGGAATCGCCTTCGGCATGTTGCCGATTGCCGTGCAAAGCTGGCTGTTCAGCGCAGCCCCCGACCGGCTGGAAAGCGTTTCCGCCGCTTTTGTCTCGAGCGGACAGGCTGCCATCGGCGCCGGGGCGCTGATTGGAGGGCTGGTGGTGGATCATTTTGGTGTGACGGGTGCCATGCTGGCAGGCGCTGGCGGGGGGCTGGCGACAGTGGTGCTGATTGTGGTGGCGGGCCTGGCTGGCAGAAGATGAATGCCTTCAGTTCACGCCAGGCTTTACCTTGCGGATGGTCGATCCTGCGATAGCTTGCTGACCCGCAGCAGTCTGCCCGACCATTCGATCAGGCAGTGTGATCTCTTCTAGCTCAAGCCTTGCGGCGACGGCCCACGATGCCCAGCAAGGCAAGGCCACCCAGCAGCATTGCACAGGTCCCCGGCTCCGGCACCGGCGTCACGCCGTCCCACACGGACGAATAGCCGTCCACGATGACGAAGGTCTGCAGGAAACCGCTGGCTTCGGTGGCACCCAGGTTGGAGAAACTTGCCGACAGCAGGCCGCTCCAGCTGTTGCTGACGCCGATAGTGGTGTTGTCGTCGAGGACGTCGAAGCCGGCATCCACATAGCGCTCCTGGGCATCCGACACAAACGTGCCGTTCACCATCCCGCCGACGTTCAACAGGGCATGGGCGGTGGCGTATTCGGCCATGTCCGCTGCCAGGTTGTAGCCCATCGTCGTGTGGGCGCGCATGTCCGCCACGACACTGAACGTGACCGCCGTGTTGGCGGACAGCGTGAATGTGTTCTCGGGCGTTGAGCCGATGGAGCCGGCATGGTACGTGCCGTAGGCATCGAGACTGCTGTGCGCCACGCCCACTGCCGACATCGACGTGAAACCTGCCACGTTAGTCGCGGTCATGATGCTGCCGGCGGACGAAGACCATGCGGTGTGCGTTTCGCCCGTGAACAGGCCGCCCTGCTGCGGCGCATAGTTCTGGAACTGGTAGCTCTCCGAGATGTCGCCGAAGCCCTCGGCACGGCTGTCGATGAAGGAGGGGCCGTTCAGGCTGAAGTTCAGCGAAGGCGCGATGCCGTCGCTGGTATCGAGGTCGGTCAGCGTGATGACCAGGTTGCCGAAAGTCGCACTGCTGCTGGCATCGGCCAGCGCCGGGCTGGCCGCGAACGCCATGCAGGCCATGGCCAGGGTGTGCATTACAAAGCGCGTCATGAATTCTCCGGTATTGAGCAACGTCGGTGGGCAAGGTTCGTGAGCAAGGTCAGCCGGCAACCTTCATCCGGCACGGCGACGGCGGCGCCCGAGCCATCCGGTCAGTGCCAGCCCGCCCAGCAGCATGCCCCAGGTCGACGGTTCCGGCACGGCAGCCAGTACCGAGTCGCCCTGGATCGTGGCGTTGGCGCCGAATGCGCCATGCGTGCTGACATTGCCCAGGTTGCTGAAGCTTGCCGACAGCAGGCCATTCCAGCTGTCGGAGCCGCCTCCCGGCACGCTGATGCCCTGCTGGGTCACGTCTTCCAGCAGCGTCACGCCGTCCGCCGCGAGGCCGCGTGCATACAGCATCATCATCACGGAAGCACTCTCGCTCGCGCCTTGCCATGGCGTGGAGATGGTGGTGCTGGCGCTCATCGACGCATCCAGCGAAAACACCACCCGGGTATTGGCGGACAGCGTGAAATCGAGCAGTCCGGCCGGATTGCCCGGCATGCTGGCATAGCCCCAGAAATGCGAGCGTGCGTCGGCGCCGCTGAGAGCGCTACCAGACAAGGCCGCGGCGCTGAAGCCGATCCCTGCGCCGGAACCCGTCACGCTGCCCGTCTGCGTGGCCAGGTCGGACTGCACGCTGCCGCTCACGTTGGTGGCGGGCCAGGCACCACGGTTGAAATACGATTTGTACTGGGCGCCGGGCTCGTTGATGCTGTCCCGATAGTTCAGCGCCTCTCCGCGGACGAGGGCGCCACCCATGTATTTTGTCGGATCCGGCATGAACGAGATGCTGGCCGCAATGCCGTCGTTCGGATCAAGGTCGATCACCGTCACGGTGACATTGCTGACCGTCAGGCTGCTGAACGCATCGGCCAGCGCGGGACCGGATGCAATTGCCAGGCAGGCGACAACTGCCGCGCGGGAAACAACTGAATTCATTGCACCTCCTCCGTTGTCAATAAACCAAATATGCAGAGCATTTCATGCCCTGTCTATAACGTTATGATTTTTTTTATTTTTGGCGATTGGCAAAAAAAGGTGTCTGTTTGCACCCCATTCCAGACGAGGTTCACGAATGGGATTGCAGGTGAAAAGTGGCTTTCGACAGCCCCGAAATTCGATGGAAAAACGTCCTGTTTTTCGTTGCAATTAGTTAACGCTGAATTTTTTTGCCAAAAAATCTACTCTTCTCAGCTTGCAAGGTTGCTATATTTCACGAGCAATTATTGGTCAAGAAGTAGTGCCAACCACATTCGGGAGTGCTGTCATGACGAGATTCCATCTGCGATACCGCCGGCTGGTCCTGCTGCTGATGGGCGCTCTGC
>DASVVD010000807.1:0-1699 GCA_036386715.1 Pseudoduganella sp. | reverse complement strand
CGTCGATGCAGCATGCCGCCGATGGAACCAATGGCACCAATGGCACCAATGGGGCGGCCAACAACGCGGCTGACAATGCTGCAAACGTCACGGCCGCGATCGCGGTATCCGGCCTGACGAAGCGCGTTGCCGATGCAAGCGGCGAGCTCACCATTTTGCATAGCGTGGATTTTACCGTGCAAAAGGCCGAGACGCTGGCAATCGTGGGCGCTTCCGGCTCGGGCAAGTCCACGCTGCTCGGCCTGCTGGCCGGCCTCGACACGCCGAGCGGCGGCAAGGTGCTGATCGACGGCACCGATATTTTCGCACTGGATGAAGATGGGCGGGCCGCGCTGCGCAAGGCCAAGCTCGGCTTTGTGTTCCAGTCCTTCCAGTTGCTGCCGCACCTGACAGCCGCTGAAAACGTGATGCTGCCGCTGGAACTGGCCGGCGACGGCCAGGCGCGCGCCAGGGCCGAAGCAATGCTGGGCCGCGTGGGCCTGTCGAGCCGGCTGAAGCATTACCCCAAGTACCTGTCCGGCGGCGAACAGCAGCGCGTGGCGCTGGCGCGCGCCTTCGTCACCCAGCCGCCGCTGCTGCTGGCGGACGAACCGACCGGCAGCCTCGATGCGGCCACGGGGGAGGCGGTAATCCAGCTGATGTTCGAACTGAACCGGGAACACGGCTCGACGCTGGTGCTGGTGACGCATGACCCGGCGATGGCGGCGCGCTGCGGCCGCACGATCACGATCGCCGCCGGTCGGCTGGTGTAACAGTCAGCGCAGGCGGTTCGCCGGGAGGGGGGCTAGTGAAGCGTGGGCTGGTAAAGCTTGGGCTGGTGAAGCGTGGCCTGGCGTCGCGTGGCCGGCCTGCTGTGCCACCAGCTGGTTCAGGGCGGTGCGGATCATGGCGACCAGTTCACCGGCGGTCAGGCCGACAGGTCCCGTGCCCTCGTCCACCAGCATGTCGGCGGCGATGCCGTGCAGCCAGACGGCGGCCAGCGCCGCTTCCCAGCCTGGCCAGCCCTGCGCCAGCAACGCCCCGGCCAGGCCTGCCAGCACGTCGCCGGTACCGGCCGTGGCCAGGCCGGCATTGCCGGTCGGGTTGATCGCCAGGCGGCCGTCCGGCGCGGCGATCACCGTACCGGAACCTTTCAATACGACGAACGCCTGCAGTTGCGCCGCCAGCGAGCGTGCCGCCGCCAGGCGGTCGGCCTGCACGGCGCCGATCGTGACCCCCAGCAGGCGTGCCGCCTCGAGCGGGTGCGGCGTGGCGACGGTGGCGGCCGTGCGCAGTGCTACCGCTGCGCGCAGTGGCGCGTCGCCAGCGAGCAGGTTCAGCGCGTCCGCATCCAGGACCATCGGCTGCGCTGCCGCCACGGCAATCGCCAGCAGTGCTGCCGCCTCCGCACCGGTACCCAGCCCCGGGCCGGCCACCGTCACGCCGGCCGCGAAATTGACATCGCGCGCGGCGCGGCACATCAGTTCGGGCTGGCCCGCGTCCACCGCCAGCGGGTCACCGGCAAAGCACAAGTGCACGCGCCCGGCACCGGCATGCAGCGCGGCGCGGCCGGCCAGCACGGGTGCGCCGGCCATGCCGGGCGCCCCGCCCAGCACGAACACGCTGCCGTAGCTGCCCTTGTGGCTGTTTTGCCGCCGCGGGCGCGCCTCGCGCCCGAAGAACGCCGGGTCGTTGAGGTGCATGGTCGGGGCCGGTACCT
>DASVVD010000806.1:0-6486 GCA_036386715.1 Pseudoduganella sp. | reverse complement strand
CGTGTTGCGCCAGCAGGCGCGTGCCGTCGGTATCGGCACCCTGCAGCCGGGCGGGCGCCACGGCGCCGTCGCTGCCGCTGTTGCTGCCATTTTTGCTGCCGCTGTTGCTGTCGGTGCTGCCGATCGCGCCCTGCGCCGCGGCGGCGGCGGCCAGCACCGACGTATGCTCGGCCAGCTCCACCGTGCGCGTGCTGCCGGCGATGGTGCCGCCCAGCTGCTTCCACGTGGCGCGGATCAGCCGGTCCGCATAGTCGTCGCGATTGAGCACGTTGATGTTGTACGCCTGGCGGCAGTTGCGGGGAAAGGTGCCGTGCAGGACCACGGTCAGCCGCCCGCCTTCCTTGACGAGCGTGGGCGCCTTCCAGCCATCTTCCCAGTTGGCGCAACCGGTATCGACCAGCGCCTGTTCGGAACGCACCGCCACACGGTCCAGCTCCGGCAGCGCGGCGGTCCCGACAGTGCTCCTGCCGGTCGAATCCATGGCCACGCGCAGCATGTTCATGTTCGGCAGCAGCGCATCGGGAATCACGTTGTAGTAGGCTTCGGGCGATTCATCGAAGCGTGGCTTGCCCACGTCCGCGCGGGGCGGCTGGAACAGCTGGCGGTCCAGCACCAGGTTGCCGGCGATCCTGCGCACGCCCTTTGTGCGCAAGTCTTCCAGCAGGTGCCGCAGCGTGTCCTCGGTCAGGTCCATGTCGGCGCCGCCGCGCACCAGCAGGTCGCCTTTCAGCACGCCGTTCACGATCTCGCCCTTGCTGCGCAATTCGGTGCGGCCGCGGAATACCGGGCCAAGCTCCTCCAGCGCCACGACGGCGGTGACCACCTTCATGGTCGACGCCGGCGGCATCGGCTGGTCGGCCTGGTGCGAGACCAGGATGGTGTCGCCGCGCAGCACGATCGCGCCGATCGCTTCCTCGGGAATGCCGGCGGCGTGGGCCAGGCGGGCAACGGGTTCGGGCAGTTCGGCATGCGCGCCGCCGAAGATGAATAGTGTGATGAAGGCCAGGCGGCGCAGTCGCATCGTCATTCCTTTAACCGAAGAACACATAGGCCACGCAGATTGCCGCGATCACGCCGGCCAGGTCGGCGATCAGGCCGCACGAAATGGCATAGCGCGTCTTGCGGATGCCCACCGAGCCGAAATACAGCGCGACGATGTAGAACGTGGTATCGGCCGAACCCTGGAAGATGCACGCCAGGCGGCCGACGAACGAATCGGGGCCGTAGGTCTGCATCGCATCGATCATCATCGCCTTCGAGCCGCTGCCGGACAGTGGCTTCATCAGCGCGGTCGGCAGCGCCGGCACGAAATCGGTATTGAGGCCCAGCGCCGAGAAGAACCACTCGAAGCCGCTGACGATGAAGCCGAACACGCCGGCGTTGCGGAACACGCTGATGGCGACCAGCATGCCCACCAGGTAGGGGATCACGGTGATCGAGGTCTGGATGCCGCCCTTCGCGCCTTCGATGAAGGCGTCGTACACGTTGACCTTCTTGCGCAGCGCGCCGACCAGGAACACGGTGATCACGCCGATCAGGATCAGGTTGCTGACCACTTTCGACACCGTCTCGATCTCGGCTTTCGTCAGGAAATTGGTGAAGTACCAGATCATCGCCAGGATCGCCATCGTGATGCCGCCGATCCACGACAGCAGCACGCGGTCGAACAGGTTGATCTTCTGGCGGATCGATACGGCGATGATGCCGGCCACCGTGGCCACGTAGGTCGCGATCATGCAGGGAATGAAGATGTCGGACGGGTCCTTTGCCCCGAGGATCGCGCGCTGCGCCATGATCGCCAGCGGGATCAGCGTGAGGCCGGACGTGTGCAGCACCAGGAACATGATCTGGGCGTTGCTGGCGGTATCCTTGTTCGGGTTCAGCGACTGCAGGCTTTCCATCGCCTTCAGGCCGAACGGCGTGGCGGCGTTGTCGAGACCCAGCAGGTTGGCCGAGAAGTTCATCACCATGTGGCCGGTGGCCGGGTGGTCCCTCGGCACCTCGGGGAAGATGCGCGAGAAGAACGGCGCGATCACCTTGGCGAACCAGCCGATAGCGCCGGCTTTTTCGCCGATGTTCATGATGCCGAGCCACAGCGTCATCACGCCGGCCAGCGGCAATGCGATATCCATCACGGCGCTGCGCGCCGAGTCGAACGTGCCGTCGATGATCTTCTTGAAGATCTCCGTATCGCCGAGGAAGATCCACTGGGCCAGCGCGGCCGCGAAGCCGACCAGGAAGAAACCGGACCAGATATAGTTGAGGGACATAGGCAATGTAAAAGGGTGAAACGCGATTTTGCAGGCAAAGTATAAAGTGCGCGATGAAGAAATGCCGTTCGGCCATGCGAAAAGGTTATATGGCTGGTTTATGCTGCACACATGAACCGACTTCGCACATTCGCCGCCGCCATGCTGGTCGCGGCTGCCTCTGCCTCTTTCTCTTTCCCTGCCGCCTCCGCCGCCGGCGCAGAACCCAAGGTGCTGCACGCGCTGCTGTCCACCGGCGAGACGGCGCTGGATCCGGCGGTGGCTTCCGACCTGGCCAGCCTGTCGCTGCTGGAGAACCTGTTCGACCCGATGCTGCGCTACGACTACCTGGCGCGGCCCGTGAAGCTGCGCCCGAACACGCTGGTCGAGATGCCGGCGGTCGACGCGGCCGGCACCACGTGGACCCTGCGCCTGAAGCCGGGCATGTATTTCATGGACGACCCGGCGTTCGGCGGCAAGCCGCGCGAGGTGACGGCGCTTGACTATGTCTACACGATCAAGCGCCTGTACGATCCGGCGCTGAAGTCGCCATGGCTGTTCCTGTTCGAGGGCAAGCTGCTGGGCGACGAGGCCCTGCAAAAGCATTTCGACTACGCGACCGAGATCGCCGGCCTGCGGGCGATCGACCGCTACACGCTGCAGCTGCGGCTGCGCGCGCCCGATCCGGGCCTGCCGTTCTACCTGGCGCTGCCGGCCACCGGTGCCGTGGCACGCGAGGCGGCGGAACGCTACGGCAGCGCCCTGGGCAACCACCCGGTGGGCAGCGGCCCGTTCCGCCTCGGCGAATGGAAGCGCAGCGACAGGATCACGCTGCTGGCCAATCCCGATTACCACGGCCGCCGGGAAGGCAGGAAGCTGCCGCTGGTCGACCGCGTCGAAGTGAAGATCATGGAGGAGTACCAGTCGCGCGTGCTCGGCTACCTGAACGGCGAGTTCGACTACATCGAACAGGTGCCCGAATCGATGCGCGACCTGGTGCTCGACCCGGCTTCGCCACAACCGGTGCTGAAGCCGGAACTGGCCCGCCGCGGCATGGTGCTCGACCCGTTCCCCGTGCTGCAGACCTACTACATGTGGATGAACATGGCGGACCCGGTGATCGGCGGCTACACGCCGGAGAAGGTGGCGCTGCGCCGGGCGATCGCGCTGGCCTATGACAGCGCGCAGGACGTGGCGCTGCTGAAGAAGGGCCTGGCCATCCCGGCACAGTCGCCGCTGCCGCCGAACGTGCTGGGCTACGACCCGGCCTATCGCAGCCCGGTCGGCCACGACCTGCCGCTGGCGCGCGCGTTGCTGGACCGCTACGGCTACAGGAAGGGCGGCGACGGCTACCGCACGCTGCCCGGCGGCCAGCCGCTGCGGCTGACGATGCACAGCGAACCGTCGATGGTCGGCCGGCTGCGCGATGAAATGTGGCGCAAGACGTTCGAATCCCTGAACCTGCGCGTGGCCTTCACCACCGACAAGAAAACCGAGATCATCAAGGCTTCGCGCCTGGGCAAGGTGATGATGTTCGAAACCAACTGGGTGGCCGATTTTCCCGACGGCGACAATTTCTACCAGCTGCTGTATGGCGGCAACGTGGGCCGCGCCAACTATGCCCGCTTCAACCTGCCGGCCTACAACGTGCGCTACGAGGCGGCGCAGAAGCTGGCCGACAGCCCGGCACGCACCAGGCTCTACAACGAGATGGCCGACCTGCTGCATGCCTACAACCCGTGGGTGCTGCTGACGCACCCGATCTCGGCCGATATCCGGCAACCGTGGTTAAAAAACTACAAGCGGCATCCGGTGGAATTCACCAACTGGCGATATGTGGATATCGACCTGTCCGGCCGGGACGGGGCCGCTAAAATGGCCCCGAAGTAATAGCATTTCCGTCATGCATTCCAAAAAGTTATGGCCGGGTTAGCAATATTCATTGGCTGGCGGGTTTTTCGCCACGCTAACCTGATTCCGCGGGACAGGACGCTGCCACGACAGTGCCATCCGCATTGCCAGCAAGCCATGAGCGAACCGGAGGGCGAGGGCCGGCGAGCGCCATTGAATTTATCGGGAGAAGGTCGTGAAGGTTAAAAAGCTGGCGCACATGATTGCGCTGATGGGCGTTGCAGGGTCGGCTCTCGCACAGGAAGCGGCGCAGCCGATGCAGCGCGTGGAAATCACCGGATCGAGCATCAAGCGCGTGGCGAAAGAGGGCGCACTGCCGGTGCAGACGATCTCGTTCGACACGATCCAGAAAGCCGGCATCACCAGCGCCGAGCAGTTGCTCAGACTGGTGTCCGCCAACGGCACCGGGGCCGACAACATGACCTCCGGGAACAACGTGTTCGGCGCCGATGCCGACCGCACGTCCGGTGGCGCCTCGTTCGCCTCGCTGCGCGGCCTGGGGCCGAATGCCACGCTGGTGCTGCTGAACGGGCGCCGCCTCGGCAACAACGGCGGCAGCGGCAAGGCCGTGGACCTGAACTCGATCCCGCTGGCGGCGATCTCGCGCGTGGAAATCCTCAAGGACGGCGCCTCGGCGATCTACGGCACCGACGCGATCGGCGGCGTGGTCAACTTCATCCTGAAAACGGACTACCGCGGCCTCGAAGCGTCGACCACCTTCAACGGCACCGAGGCCGGCGGCGGCATGGAACGCCGCTACTCGGTGCTGGGCGGCCTGGGCGACCTGGAGTCCGATGGCTGGAACGTGATGGCCAGCGTGACGCGCGAAGTGAACGACCAGCTGGCCTCCAGCCAGCGCGATTTCGCCAACGGCTACCAGCCGGGGCGCGGCCTGTCGCCGGACACCACCGGCACGCCATATGCCAATATCCTCACCGGTGCCGGCAGCGCGCTGGGCACCGGTTTCCGCATGCCGGGCGACAGCACCACCTACCTGCAGGCCAGCCTGCTGAGCCTGCAGGGGAACTGCGATTCGGTGCCCGGCATGTCGCAATACGCGAGCGAGCTGTGGACCAATGTCACGCCGGTCACGCGCACCAGGTTTTCATGCGCCTATGACTACGGCGGCGACTACGTGATGAGCTTCCCGGTGGAGCGCACCACCGGCGTGTCGCGCGGCACGTTCAGGATCAACGACAGCCACCGCATCTTCGTCGAGGTGCTCGGCTCGCGCACCGAAACCACGGCGCAACTGACGCCGGTGCAGATCACCACCACGCTGGCGGCGGGCAATGCGTATCCGGTGAACGGTCCGTATTACCAGAACCTGTCCTCGTACATCCCGAGCTACGACGCCACCAGGCCGATCCTCTACAAATGGCGCGCCACGCCGTTCGGCAACCGCACGCAGGATGTGGCGCTGGACAACTACCGCGCGCTGGTGGCCGCCGAGGGCACGCTCGCCGGTAAATACGACTACAAGATCGGCCTGTCGAAATCGGGCAGCAAGGCCAAGGTCGACCTGGTCGATGGCTACGGCTACACCGACCGGCTCTACGCGGCGCTGGGCACCGGCATCATCAACCCATGGGCCGGTCCCGGCCAGGCCCAGACGCAGCAGGCCATGGACCTGATCGAGTCGGCCAAGTTCTACGGCCGGCTGCAGCATGGCCGCACCACGATGACGCAACTGGACGGCTCGATCTCCGGCGAGGTGTTCGACCTGCCGGCCGGTGCCGTGTCGATGGCGGTGGGTGTCGACCTGCGCAAGGAAACCTTCGGCTTCGCCCAGGATGTGGACGCGACGAAGATCCTGCTGGCGCCCGGCAACGCCAACCTGCCGCAGGCCACGCGCTACGTGCGCGCCGTGTATGCCGAGGCGCTGGTGCCGGTATTGAAGGACCTGGAGGTGCAGCTGGCGATCCGCCGCGACAACTACAGCCTGGTCGGCGCCACCACCAACCCGAAAGTGGCATTCCGCTACCAGCCCAAGGCATGGCTGCTGCTGCGCGGCTCGGCCGGCAAGGGCTTCCTGGCGCCGAGCTTCGCGCAGCTGTATGCGGGCCGCCTGTCGCAGGAACTGCCGAACGGCGTGATCGACCAGCAAGGCTGCGCGGCAAATCCGGGCAACCCGGACTTCTGCGCGATCCCCCGCCTCGACTACAACACCGGCGGCAACCCGAACCTGCGCCCGGAAACGTCGAAGCAGGGCACGCTGGGCATCGTGATGGAGCCGTTCAGGAATTTCTCGGCCTCGCTGGACTGGTGGGCGATCAACATCAAGGACCGCATCCTGAACCGCACGCCGCAGGTCGTGCTGCAGAAC
>DASVVD010000805.1:0-1987 GCA_036386715.1 Pseudoduganella sp. | reverse complement strand
CGCCGGCGGCCGCGGCATCCTCGGCCTCGTCATCGCCATACTCGGTATCGAAGCCCTTGGCATCGTAACCGTTCTGGCACAGCCAGCGCACCATGATCGGGATCGAGCCATGCGTGACGACCACGCGCTCGGCGCCGGTGGCCTTGATGGCCGACATCAGCCCCGGCCAGTCGGCATGGTCGGACAGCACGAAGCCGCGATCCACGCCACGGCGGCGCCGCGCGCCGCGCAGCAGCATCCAGCCGCTGGCAAACGCATCGGAAAAGTCGCCGAAGCGCTTGACCCAGGGCGAGCCGCCCGCCGACGGTGGCGCGATGATGAGCGCAGTCTTCAGGTCGGCCTTGTCCACCTCGCTCACCATCCGCGTCGGCGGCAATGCCACGCCGGCCTCGCGGTACACGCGGTTCAGCGGCTCTACGGCGCCGTGGCAGACGATCGGCCCGATCGTGGGATCGAGGCCGGACAGGATGCGCTGGGCCTTGCCGAACGCGTAGCTCAGCATCAGGCTGGCCCGGCCCTGTTCGGCATTGCGGCGCCACCAGGCGTTGATGTCGTCGAAGGTCTGCTGCTGCGGTTCCCAGCGGTAGATCGGCAGGCCGAAGGTGGATTCGGTAATGAAGGTGTGGCAGCGCACCGGTTCGAACGGTGCGCAGGTAGCATCGGCTTCCACCTTGTAGTCGCCGGAAGCGACCCAGATTTCGCCGCCGGCCTCCATGCGCACCTGTGCCGAGCCCAGCACATGGCCGGCCGGATGCAGCGAGATGCGCACGCCGTTGTGCTCGATCGTTTCGCCGTATGCCAGGCTTTGCACGTTGATGTCGCCGAGGCGCGACTTGAGGATGCCGATGCCGGGCGCCGCCGCCAGGTAATGGCCGTGGCCCACGCGCGCATGGTCGCCATGGCCATGCGTGATGACGGCGCGTTCGACGGGCCGCCACGGATCGATATAGAAATTCCCGGGCACGCAGTACAGGCCTTCCCTGCGCACCACGACCATGTCCCCGGCCATAAAGTGCTCCTCCTTGCTGCCATTCTAGCCAGCAGGAGGCGCACGCTCTGTCCGCCAGCGCACCAAGCAGGAAGCGCCTGCAGAAGGCCGGCAGCCCGGCATCACACCGGCTGTACGAACTCCGCCATGAAGGTCTTGGTGGTGTTTTCCGGGAACTCGATCGTGATCTGGTCGCCGGCCACCGACAGCACGGTGCCGATATCGAATTTCGGCACCTTTACCTGGCTGCCGACGACAAAGGAAGGCGGTTGGGGCGCCGCCGGTTCGGGCAACGCCTCGAACAGCGGCTCCTCGTCCTCGATCGGCTGCACGGCCGGCGGCGACAGGCAGTTGTCGCAGCAGCCGCACGACTTGACGCCGGCCGAATCGTCGCCGAAGTAATCGAGCAGCAGCTTCCAGCGGCAATAGCCGCTCTGCGCGTACGCCACCATCTGCTCCAGCGCCTGCTGGTCGCGCTCCTGCTTCTGCTCGTAGATGGCGGCCAGGCCGGCGAAATCGGCCGCCGTGGCGTCGCGGTTGGTCAGCAGCCAGTCGAGCTTGCGGTTCTGCCGCAGCAGCTTGCCATCCTTCAGCAGCTTCAGGCAGACCTTCAGCTGGCTGTCCGGCATGCCCGGCACCGCATCGCAGATGACACCGGCCGCACAGGGCACCCGCGCCGCCGCGGCTTCGTACACATCGCGCAGTTCCTGCGCGGTGGGGTAATGCTTGACGAGGAAAAATTGCTGCAGGCGCTTGTCGTCCTGGAAGTACAGCAGCGTGCATTCGGCATCCTCGCCATCGCGGCCGGCGCGGCCCGATTCCTGGTAGTACGCTTCCAGGTTGGCCGGCACCTGCAGGTGGATCACGAACCGGGTATCGCTCTTGTCGATGCCCATGCCGAACGCGTTGGTGGCCACCATCACGCGGCGCTCGCCGTTCATGAACAGGTCCTGGTTTTCCTTGCGCTCCCTGGCCGGCAGGCGGCCGTGGTACAGCGCA